>CANCBY010000131.1 GCA_947374445.1 Pseudobdellovibrionaceae bacterium | reverse complement strand
TTTATCCCAGTTTTTGTCAGTGATTAAGAACTCCAAAAAGGCTCCATCATCTTCTTCGCTTTCGGCGTTTGCCGCAACAGAAGTTTTGGGTCTAACCTCTTCAACAAATGAAGTCGCTGTGGGATGGGTTTTTATCGCAGTTCGGGGTTCAAAACTGGATGGACACGACTTCATTTCTGACGCTCTAAGTAAGGGCGCTTGTGCTTTGATTGTTGAAAATGCCGATAAAATCCCAGCTAGCATTGCAGTGCCTGTAGTTGTCGTTGAAAACTCTCGTGAGGCGCTAGACTTGCTAGCGGCTGAATTCTATGAAAACCCTTCACGTGAGCTTTTTGTTTTTGGTGTCACTGGAACAAACGGTAAAACCTCGATCACCTATTTAATCGAATGGATTATGAATTCTGTGGGCGTTTCGACAGGAGTTTTAGGAACGATCAATCATCATCTTCATAGCCAAGTTTGGCCTACTTCAATGACCACTCCAGGGCCTGTGGCTCTGCAAAGCCGACTCAAGGAAATGCAGAGGCAAGGCGCAAGGGCTGTGGCAATCGAAGTGTCCTCTCACGCCTTGGATCAGTTCAGAGCCGATGGGGTCGAGTTCAATACAGCAATTTTTACGAATTTAACTCGCGATCATTTAGATTATCACCAAAACATGGAGTCCTATTTTCAGTCCAAACAGAGGCTATTTACGGATCTTTTAAGAGTGACGTCAAAGTTTCCGTCGACGGCAGTGATCAATATCGATGATGCCTGGGGTGCAAAAATGCGAGTGGCCAGCGACTCGGTAATTTTAACTTACGGCAAATCTAAATCTGATTTTCAGTACAATATTTTACAGCAGGATTATTCGAGCACTCATTTTCAGCTTGTAGTTGAAGGTCAAACTTTTGTTTGTCGGTTGCCGATGTGTGGGCTTCACAATGTGGCCAACGCGGTGGCGGTAATTGCTGCCGCTTTGACTGCGGGCGTGCCTATTCAAAAATCAATAGAATTTTTGGAAGCGTTTTCTGGAGTTCCAGGGCGCATGCAGTCTGTGAAAAACTCAAGATCTTTACATGTTTTTGTTGATTACGCTCATTCTCCCGATGCGCTTGAAAATGTTTTGGCTTCGCTGTCACAAATTCGTGAGCACAGCAAAGAATTGAGTGAGGGTAAAATCTGGGTGATTTTTGGTTGCGGTGGTGATCGTGATGTTGGCAAGCGGCCGCTGATGGCAAAAATTGCCTGTCAGTGGGCCGATCGAGTGATGATCACTTCGGACAATCCGCGCAGCGAGGACCCAGCAAAGATCATTCAAGACATTCAAGCGGGAGTCTCAGAACGTTCGCGCGGCAAGGTATTATCGCAGGTCGATCGAGCGTTGTCATTTCAGCAGGTGTTTTCTCAGGCGCAAGCTCAAGATGTGATTTTAATCGCGGGCAAGGGGCATGAGGACTATCAAATTATTGGCGATCAAAAAATTCACTTCAGTGATCTCGAAAAGGCAGAGGAGTTGTTGCGATGAAAAAAATAGATTTGTCGACCGTGGTGCGTGCGACTGAAGCTAAAGTGTTTTCGACGTTTGAAAAAAACTTTAACGGCATTGGCACCGATACGCGGAAGGATCTTACTGGACAGCTTTTTATTGCACTCAAAGGCGAAGCTTATGATGCCCATGACTATCTTGATAAAGCTGTGGCTGCCGGTGCAAAAGCTTTGCTGGTTCATCGCTTTCCTGAAAATTTAGAAAAGTTGCGCTCTCAAGTGACAATTTTGGTGGTGAAAGACACTCTGATCGCTCTTCAAGAGATCGCGCACTTTGTACGCAAGATCAATACCGCGAGCGTAATTGCAATCACTGGCTCTAATGGCAAAACGACAAGCAAAGAGTTCTCTGCCGCCGTCATTAGTTCGCGAAAAAAAGTTCACTACTCCAAGGGCAGTTTTAACAATCATTGGGGATTGCCGTTTTCAATTTTGGAGCAAGATGAGTCCGCTGAAGTGGTGATTCTTGAGATGGGAATGAATCACGCGGGTGAAATCAAGCGTCTTTGCGAGATTGCAGAGCCCGATATTGTGGTGTGCTCCGTTGTCGGTCGTGCTCACATTGAACATTTCGGCGGACAAGTCGAAAAAATCGCTGATGCCAAAGAAGAAATTTATGAGGCCGCTCCACCTGCAGCCAGACGGATTTACAACCTAGACAACCCGTGGACGCAAAAAATGTTTTTGCGATCTCGACAGCGTTTTCCGAAGGCGGATCGAATTTTGTCTTTTTCTCAGATCAATCCAAAGGCCGACATCTTTTTGCAGATCGAAAAAATGACAATGTCTGAGCTGGTCATTAAGGGGCGTATTTTAAGTCAAGAGGGGCGCGCAACGGTTCAAGTATTTGGCGCTCACAATCTGACGAACTTGATGGTGGCAGCAAGTGTTGCGATTGCCGTGGGTTTATCTCCTGAAGACGTGTGGAAGGGGCTCTCGGCTTGCAAAACAAATTGGGGGCGCAATCAGTTGCTCAAAACTAAAAATGGAGCTGAGATTTTATTTGATGGCTATAATGCCAACCCAGACAGTGTTTCAGCGCTCTTAGATAGTTTGTCAGCTGTGACTGCTGTGAACAAATTGGGAGTCTTTGCAGAAATGCTCGAGCTTGGAGATTCGGCTCCGCAAGCCCATCGTGAAATCGGTGAAAAGGCTGGGCATAGCAGTTTGGATTCAATTTGGTTCTATGGTGCTCATCATGCGGACTTTGAAGCAGGTGTGAGGGCCGCGGGATATAATAAAAAATTAGTTTGCAGTCCACAGTATGATGACAAAATTGCAAGCCAAATGAGTGCGGAGTTAAAAGCGGGGTCTTTGGCAGTGGTCAAGGGCTCGAGAGGAATGAAGCTTGAAAAATTTGTGCTTATTTGTCAGCCCGAAAATTTCAGCTTGAATAAAGAGTGAGGGGTTGCAAAATCTAATTAAGAAGCTTTGCCTGTCTTGTTCACTTTATCCATTAAATATTTTTTGTTTATTATAGTCTTCAAAGCAGAGAACGC
The DNA here is from genome assembly GCA_947374445.1 of Pseudobdellovibrionaceae bacterium. Taxonomy (GTDB): domain Bacteria; phylum Bdellovibrionota; class Bdellovibrionia; order Bdellovibrionales; family Bdellovibrionaceae; genus CANCBY01. The sequence goes on along the minus strand of CANCBY010000131.1, from coordinate 3,776 downwards.
CTGTTTATTGAAGGGCTGTCCTAAAATTTCATCGATGTATTCGATGGCTTGGTCTGCCGTAAATTCTTTCGTATCAGGAAGACGCGAGTACAGAAGTTCAGTAAAGCAGCTGGCAAGAGCGACTATTCGCCCCAGTGGACTAATTTTGACATCCCGGAGTCTTCTCGGAAACCCTGTGCCCATGCTGTTTTCATGATGTTCAGCCACGATAAACAAGATATCGTTTGAGATGTCTTTGAGATCTCGCAACATTTCTGCACCCTTGGTCGGATGTGTTTCGTAAATGCTGTTTTCTTCAGGAGTCCAAAGGTGTTTGGGTTTCTTTAAAATCGATTCAGGTATAAATCTTAGTCCAATATTGTGCAGCAAGGCTCCCAAAGAGAGCTTCTCAAGTGCTATCTGGTGATTCAGTTTCATTTCTTCGGCGATCGTGATGCTGATAAAGCATGTCGCCATGGCATGTTTACTTTGATTGTTGGGAAGATTTTCCAGAAGCTCTATCACTTGCCCAAAATCTTTTAGACTTTGGCTGAGTGAGATAACAAAATTAGAAACTTTTTCGATTTGTACTACAGAGGCAAAGTCTGATTCTTTAATCGCAGCCAAGGCCTGCTCAGTAAGTCCTGATAAAAACTTCAATTTAGTGGCATCGGGTACATTTTTAGTGACTACGAGTTTGCCGGTAAATTCGGCCATGTGGCGCATAAGATCGTTGTAGTCTTCTGTTCTGACGTAGACAGAAGTGCTTTCGTTTTTAAAGCTGTGCAGACTTGTAAAGTTTGTCTTCTCGCCCTTTTTACCGACCAGAAGGTAGTTGCCTGCCGAGAGTTCCATGTAAATTCGAACCGGAAGTAGCATCCCGTCTATAAAAAATTCTTTCGAGACATGAACGATGTCGGTTTCGGCCATGGGGATAACGGAACTTTGAGACGGACTCTTTTTCTCACTCATGTCTTCTTATCGGCTTAATTTAGGAATTCAACAGGTCTGGGGGCGAGAATCCGAAAATACGTTAATTTTTTAAAAACCAAATAATATCAATATCTTATGTATATTCACTTGCATTTGAAAAGACCTTTGTGCTAGACCTTTTTAAATGCTTTATCAGTTTTTATATTCACTCGCTGATCACGTTTCTGTGCTGAATGTTTTTCGTTACATTACAGTCAGGACCTTTGTTTCATTTTTTACAGCTTTTTTGCTTTGCTGGATGTGGGGGCCGTTTTTTATTCGACGTCTGCACGAGTTCCAAATCGGCCAAAGCATTCGTGAAGACGGCCCTCAGTCCCACAAAAAAAAGGCCGGCACGCCCACGATGGGTGGCGGGCTCATGCTTTTGTCGACGCTCTTACCATGTTTGATGTGGGTTGATATGATGAACCCTTTGGTATGGGGTGCTCTAGTAGTGATGTGGGGCTTTGGTTTTATTGGCTACATGGACGACTATTTAAAAGTCAGCAAGAAAAATACCAAAGGGCTTTCAGGAAAGCTCCGCTTAGCGGGAGAGTTTTTTATCTCTGCGTCTGTGGTGTTTATATTGGTTCAGTGGTTTCACTTTTCAACGGTCTTACATATTCCATTTCTTAAGACGGTGTTTTTGGACTTGGGATATTTTTATATTCCGTTTGCGTCTCTTGTGGTTGTGGGCACAGCGAATGCGGTCAATTTGACCGATGGTCTCGATGGTTTGGCAATTGTTCCCGTGATGATCTCTTCAGCGACTTTGGGATTGTTTGCGTATGTGGCAGGTCACTTTGCGATCTCTTCTTATTTGGCTATCCCGCATGTGGCCGGAGCTGGCGAATTGGTTCCAGTAGCAGCAGCTGTAGTAGCAGTGGGTCTTGGCTTTTTGTGGTTCAATACTTTTCCGGCTCAAGTGTTTATGGGAGATGTTGGCAGCCTCAGTCTTGGCGGATTTTTGGGAGTCATGTCGGTCTTAACTCACAATGAACTCTTGATGCTTATTTTGGGCGGAGTTTTTGTGGTGGAGGCTTTGTCAGTGATCACTCAAGTGGTTTCCTTCAAGCTCACCGGTAAACGTATTTTTAAAATGGCACCGATCCATCACCACTTTGAACTGAAAGGTCTTTCTGAGACCAAGATCATTGTTCGTTTTTGGATCATCTCTATTCTTCTGGCTATATTGAGTTTAAGTACACTGAAACTGAGGTAAAAATGTTTACAGATGTGAGCGAATTAAAGGATAAAAAAATCCTTGTTGTAGGTCTTGGCAAAACGGGCGTTTCATTAGCCCATTTTTTAACTCAGCACGGTGCTGCGGTGACCCTGACGGACCATAAATCTAAACCTGAGCTGTCAGCTCAGCTCGAACTGATGGGCGACTTGCCGATTAAGTTTGATCTTGGTGGACACAGTCCTAAAACTTTTTTGGCCCAAGATTTAGTTATCTTGAGTCCTGGTGTGCCTTCAAGCCTTAAGATTTTTGATTACGCTCGTTCGCAGGGTATCAAAATCACAGGGGAGTTCGAGTTTGCTTCGCAGTTTGTGAAAGAGCCGATCATCGGCATCACTGGCACAAATGGCAAAACAACTGCGGCTCGTTTAATGGAGTCTTTTCTCGTTGAGAGCGGTAAAAAAGTTTGGCTTGGCGGTGCGATTGGCAAGCCATTGACAGATTATTTGCGCTCAGGTGAAAAGGCCGATGTCGTGATCTGTGAAGTTTCTAGCTTCATGCTTGAGAGCTGTGAGACTTTCAATCCAGTGAATATCGTGTTTATGAATTTGGCAGAGAATCACCTTGATCGTTATCGCTCGATGGAAGATTACGTTAATGCTAAGAGAAAAATCTTTAAGAACACAAATCAAGCTACCACTTCTATTCTCAATGCCGATGACAATGCGGTTGTCGAGCTAGCGCGGGACCCTGCCGTTCAGCGCGGACGCATTTTTTACTTTTCTCGCAAGCCAAGCCTTGAGCCACAAATCATGAATATTGGTGGTGCAATTAATATTGGCCAAGAGATTCGTGTGCGAACGGGCCCTGAGATTGAGTATTACAATATTCAAAATGTTAAAATGCGTGGACGCCATTCGATTGAAAATATGATGGCGGCCATTTTGGCTTCGCGTGAACACGGCGCTACTCACGAGGCGATCCAAAAGGTTATGGATACATTCCGCGGACTTCATCACCGTTTGGAGTACGTGCGCAAAGTGGGCGGAGTGCAATTTTTCAATGATTCAAAAGCAACCAATGTTCACGCGGTGCTGAGAGCTTTGGATTCATTTGATGAGAACGTGATTTTGATTGCCGGTGGTAAGGACACCAATCTTTCTTACGAAGCTCTTCGCAATGTGGTTAAGCGCAAGGTCAAGACTTTGATCCTGGTTGGCGAGGCGAAGGAGCGACTCAATCGCGACATCGGTGACTTCAGTGAAACATTTTTGATCGGTACTTTTGAAGAAGCTGTGCTGATTGCTTACCAAAAGTCTAGGATTGGCGACATCGTTCTGCTGTCTCCAGGCTGTTCGAGCTTTGATATGTTTGACAGCTTCGAAGAGCGGGGAGACTATTTTAAGGAGATCGTTAAAAAATTCCAGTAGAATTGATTAACGAAGAACTTTAGGGTCTTCGCCTTTACATATTTTTAAATTTTTCTCAAGGAGGAGAAAATGCTCAATCGATTTTTGGTTCTATGTTTAGCGGCTGCTTTTTTAGGTGGCTGCGCCTCCTCGCAAATGAAAGCCCGCAAAGAGCAACGTGATAAAGCTTCACAAAGTTCAAAACTTTACTGTGACTTTGTTAATGGTGAGCT
>CANCBY010000130.1 GCA_947374445.1 Pseudobdellovibrionaceae bacterium | reverse complement strand
GGCCATTTTTTAGCTTGATAGTAAGCTCGAGCCAAACCTAGAGTTGCCATACTTTTTTTGCGGTCGGTGCTGGGCTTGCTGTCATACTTTTCTAAGAGCTTTTGAAAATAAGGAATCGCGCTTTCGGGTTCTTTTCGTATCAAGTAAGTTGTTGCAATAGAATAGAGGGCTTCCGAAGAGTCGCCTTTTTGCCCCAGAGAATTACGAAAGTGACTGAGGGCTTTGTCGGTGTCGCCTTTTTTAAGTGCTAGTTCACCCAGGCGATAATAAACAACACTAAGTCCCGTCTCAGAGAGCTCCTCGGGAGTCACCAAGCCCAAACTATAATCTAAAAGGCTCGATTCATCTAGGCTGTCGGCAATTGAGACCAGGACATCTAGTGCTTTTTTGCGATTTTCTTTTGATCCTTCGCGGACCAATTGCACGAGTGGAAAAGCTGCCACTTGGCGCAAGTTTAGTCGGTAAAATGACAAACCTAAAAATAGTTGTGCTTTTTGTTTGTGCGGAGAAGGCAGACTTGTTCGGGTCAAACGATAAAAAGCCTCTGAGGCTTTGAGATAGTTTTTATTTTGATAAAGTTGCAGCCCGCGCTTGAGTTGCGCTTCGGCGGTCAGCTTGCTTTCTGCTCCTGCAGCCGAAGTCTGTACTGCCGTGAACAGAGTTGTGAGCACTAATAGGTGGGGGGCTAGGAGCTTCGCTCCGTTGAAAATATTTTTCATCGGTATTGTGCCTCCGGCATGAAGTGACCAAAGCCAACAGTGAGCAGCAAGTTGTTGGTGAGCAATGAGTCCCCAGAAACAGTTAAACTATTATAAGAAAGTAAACTCAAATCCAAGCGCAGGGCCGTAGATCTTGAAAGAGAAAAGAGTTGTCCCATTCCTAAGTGAAAGGCATTTAAGTTTTGTGAGGTTGCTGTGCTCATTTTGCCAAATCCGCCGGTGAAATAGACTTCAAAGGGAACGATCTGACGTTCATTAAAGGCCGCTTTGCCATAGACAGAATTAAAGTAGACATCTAAGCCATAATAGGTTTTGGGGCTGACCAAGGCTTCAACACTTACGCAGCCATTAAAACATTGTTTTGATTCGACATCCGAGAGTTCTGCGCTTCTGCTAGATCCTAAAAATAACCCCGTCAGTTCGAGACCCCAAGTTTCGGTGAAGTGATACGCTGTTCGCAACTGCAGGCCGAGAGTTTTATAAAAAACATCTGTTGGCAAAAACGACAGCCCAGCAAAAACTTGAAACCTCTCAGTTTTGGGCATGTAGTTTTTTTGCAGAACAATAGTCTCAACTTTTCGTTTTTCTGTTTGCACTTCTTTGAGATCCACAACGGGTGCGGCCTTCAAAGGGGCGAGCTTGACTGCGGGGACAGTGTCTTCGACTTTGTCCGAGCGCAGCTCTTTTTCAACGGTCATGAGATCTTGCTCATCGCTTCCAGCGGGTGTGGCTGGATCTGACGATGGAGTGAGCTCTGTGCTCTCAGCTTTATTGTTGGTTGGTTTTTGCTGGGCCCAAGTCAACTCGGAAACGGTGAGTGAAATAAGCAAAGCAATAGCGATTTTAATGACAACGAACGATGGTTTCATATGTTGGCAGCCTCTGTGCCAAAATTATATCGACTCAAGCAGAGGCTTACTACGTGGCCAACGTCTATATTATCAGAAACCCAAGGCCGTATTGAGATCATGATTCCATGAAGAACCCATTCCGTTTTCGAGAGTTCGATTGTCGATGGCGGAGTCATCCCAAAAAATACAAATGTCATACGGCTGAGCCCCAGCAAAAGCTCTCACAGTTTGACCACCACGTTGAAGGCAGGCTTGTGCTGTTGGTAATGGTGTTTGGTGATAGGCCTGATTTGCATACGGACCAGCGGTGCTGTATCGACTGACATAAAGAGTGCGAGCATCCATACCTGCGTTGATTCCGAAATGACAAAAAGTAATAGCCCTAGGGCGAGGTGGGGGAGTCTGTAACATAACGATTGAGCCATCGTACTTTAAACAATTCGAAGTTTCGGTTTCTTCAAGGTTTTGCGCAGCAAAGCCTTGAGCGGCGCAAGCAAAAGTTAGAAAAACTGCGGCAAAAATATTTTTTAACTTCATACACTCTCCTAATTTTTGCACATGTGTGTGCATGGCTTCATATTAAGTACACTACTAAAGTCCAGGCACAATTCTAGTAACAGCTCGCAAGAGGATCAACACTCAAACTCTTAGCTAGACCTTAACAAAACATTAGAAAGACTCTCTAAAATGCCTTTTTTAGAGCTAAAGCTCCAAGAGCATTTGCTCTAAATATATGATTTTACATGACTTTTTAATGATCGTTGGACTTTAGTCTTTGAAACTCACAACAAGTTCTGGTTAGTGTTTGGTCATGTCAGAAAAAGAATTGATCAAAATAATCCAGACGGAAGTCCTGACTTCAGAGCTTCTTCAGTTTCTTCACACTCTGCACGCGCGCTTTGAGCCTGGCCGTCGAGAGCTCATTAAAGCACGAGCTGATAGGGCCACCAAAATAGCTCGAGGCGAAGAACTTGATTTTCTTGCGGCCACTGAAGATGTTCGCACCTCCGTGTGGCAGGTTGCACCTACTCCTCAAGACTTGCAGGACCGTCGTGTTGAAATCACGGGGCCCGCAGAAGCTAAGATGATCATCAATGCACTTAACTGCGGTGCCAAAGTTTTCATGGCAGACCTTGAAGACTCGCTCTCTCCGACGTGGCTAAATATTTTGGGCGGGCATCAGTCTTTGAGCGCGGCAGTTCGAAAGACTCTCGCTTTTGAAAATGAAGCTGGCAAAAAATACACGTTGGATGCTGCTAGCAAAACAACTTTGATCGTGCGCCCGCGGGGTTTGCATTTGATGGAAGAAAACTTTTCGGTGAATGAGGGAGTAGCATCTTCACCGATCAGCGGATCACTATTTGATTTTGGTGTTTATTTTTTCCACAACGCAAAAGAACTTATTCGCCAAGGACGCACTCCTGCTTTTTATTTGCCAAAGCTTGAGAGCCACCTTGAAGCTCGCTGGTGGAATGAAGTTTTTATTGAAGCACAAAATTTACTCAGCATTCCAGTTGGAACAATTCGCGCGACAGTTTTGATCGAAACTATTTTGGCGTCTTTTGAAATGGATGAAATTCTGTTCGAACTAAAACATCATGCTGCCGGGCTCAATGCCGGCCGATGGGACTATATTTTTAGTTTGATTAAAAAGCATGCGAACAATGCGAAATATATTTTGCCAGACCGCGTGCAAGTAACGATGAGCACAGGTTTTATGTCTAGCTACGCTGAGCTTTTGGTTCAGACATGTCATCGCCGAGGAGCTCATGCTATCGGTGGGATGGCGGCATTTATTCCAAATCGCAAAGAGCCAGACGTTACAAAAACAGCTCTAGAAAAAGTCGCACAGGATAAAGCTCGTGAAGCTGCTCTTGGTTTTGACGGCAGTTGGGTGGCACACCCTGACTTGATCGCAGTAGCGATGAAAGAATTTGATCAAGTTCTTGGAGCCAAGCCCAATCAAAAACAGAAAATCCCAGCACGTAAAGTCACGGCTCGCGATCTTCTTGATACTCGCATTCCTGGAGGAAAAATCACAGAGGCGGGTATTCGCAATAATATCAATGTCTCTTTGCAGTACATCGAAAGATGGCTGTCAGGACTTGGTGCAGTGGCTATTCATAACTTAATGGAAGACGCAGCTACAGCCGAGATTTCACGCAGTCAGCTCTGGCAGTGGTTGCATTTCAATGTCGAGATTGATGCACCTTCAGAAACTATCAAGCCAAGATTTAATCGAGATTTGTATCTTATCTGGCGAGCAGACGAGATGAAAAAAATTCAGCAGACAACCGCAGCGCCTTTGATTGAGCGTGCAATGACTATTTTAGATGAATTGGTCATGCAAAAGGAGTTCGCTGAGTTTTTGACGACCAAGGCCTATCACCGGCTTTTGGCACCAGAGTCATTATTTGTAAATTGGAGTTTAGCTAATCATTCACATTCTACGAAAGAAGGAGATTCTTTATGACAACAACTCAGACAACACCAGAGCAAATTGAAAAAAAGTGGAAGAACGATTCACGCTGGGCCGGAATCTCTCGCAATTACAAAGGAGCTGAAGTCGCAAAACTTCAAACTTCTTTGCCGATTGAGTGTTCGATTGCTCGTCATGGTTCACAAAAACTTTGGACAATGATCAATCAAGGTGGCGGTAGCTACGTTAATACTTTTGGCGCAATGACAGGCGCGCAAGCCGTGCAAATGGTAAAAGGCGGATTGAAATCAATTTATTTGAGCGGCTGGCAAGTGGCAGCGGATGCCAATCTTTCAGGACAAACTTACCCTGATCAAAGTTTGTATCCTTCAAACTCTGTTCCGCAAGTTGTTCGTCGTATCAACAACGCATTTCAACGTGCTGATCAAATCACAAAATCATCAGACACAAAAACCGGCCCTCAAGGCACTGATTGGTATGCACCCATCGTTGCTGATGCTGAAGCTGGATTTGGTGGACCTCTTCATGCTTTCGAATTGATGAAATCAATGATCGAGGCTGGAGCGAGCGGTGTTCACTTTGAAGATCAATTGGCAGCAGAAAAAAAATGCGGTCATTTGGCTGGTAAAGTCCTAGTTCCAACTTCGACTTTTATTCGCACTCTTCAGTCAGCTCGTTTGGCTGCAGACGTTTTGGATGTTCCATCTGTAATCATTGCTCGAACTGATGCATTGAGCGCTAACTTGATGACTTCAGATATCGATCCTGTGGACCGCGCATTTTTGACAGGCGAGCGCACTCCAGAGGGTTACTTCTTGATCAAAGGTGGTTTGGACTACGCGATCGCTCGTGCTTTGGCTTATGCTCCTTATGCTGATGTTTTATGGTTTGAAACTTCAAAACCAGATCTTAAAGAAGCTGAGACTTTTGCAAAAGCGATTCATGCAAAATTCCCAGGCAAACTTTTGGCTTACAACTGCTCTCCAAGCTTTAACTGGAAGATGTATCTTTCAGAAACTGAGATTGCGAACTTCCAAAAAACTTTGGGTTCATGGGGCTACCGCTTTCAGTTCATCACTTTGGCTGGTTGGCATTTGTTGAACTACCACACTTTTGATTTGGCAAAAGATTATGCTGAGTCAGGAATGCCAGCGTACGTTGAACTTCAAGAAAAAGAATTTGCTGGAGCTAAAGATGGCTACACCGCTGTTCGCCATCAACAAGAAGTAGGAACTGGTTACTTCGATCAAGTTCTTAACTTGATCACTGAAGGGACTGCTTCGACTGGGGCTTTGAAAGGCTCTACCGAAGGCGATCAGTTTCACGCTCATCCGTAATCAGTAATTTAGGTTAAAAATTTAAAATTATTTTAAAATCCTCTATGCCAAAGCTCCCTCTCCCCTCACTTTGAGGGGGCTTCTGTCACAGGGGATTTTTTTTGCGTGTCGCTTTGTGCGCGATTTCGTAATCTTCTCGAAGTTTTTTGCGCCCAAGGGCTGAGTCAAAACGCCCTTGATCAGACTCGCTTTCGATGACGAGCTGTGGGACGTTGCAGGGTTTTCTGTTTTCATCCACAGCCACCATAGTAAAAAATGAAGACATCGCGTGCCTTTTGGTTTTAAGCCGAGGTTCTTCAGCAACAACTTTTATTCCAATTTCCATCGAAGTCCGACCCACATAGTTGACCGAAGCCAAAAAAGTGACGAGCTCGCCAACATGGATGGGCTCGCGAAAGTAAACTTGGTCGACCGAAAGAGTTACTACGTACTGGCCACAATACCTAGAGGCGCAGGCATAGGCCACTTGATCCAGGTATTTAAGAATGGCTCCACCATGAACGTTTCCAGAGAAATTAACCAGGTCTGGAGTCATCAAGAAGGTCATCGTCAGTCTTTTTTCGGGCAGTGTATTTGCTATCATGCCTTAACTGTGACCGATGGGACATTTTTTGTAAACCGGCAAAAGTCTACTTGGGCAGGCAGTAATAGCGCTGGTTGACTCAATAGAAGAATGGGGGTTTGATTGTGATCGAGGTCGAATATGCGAATAATTTGTGCATTATTGTTTTTTTATTCATTGTCTGTTTTAGCAGAATCCCGCATTGGTTTGCCGCCTGTGGATTTACGACCAGGCCAAGTGGTTGAAGGAAATTTGTTTTCAGTTAAGATTGTACCCGGCTCTAAGGAGACAACATTTTTTGTTGTTGGAAAAGAAGCCGCACAAATCAAGCTCGACAAAATGCAGCTACAGCTTACGATTGATCCTGACGGAACAAAAAAAATATTTTCGTTGAAACGGAGAAAAGACGCCTTTGTTTTGGATCAAAAGCTAGAGTCTGACTCGCAACTAGAAATCCGTTCGCATGATGGAAAAATTGAACAGCTTCGCTTGAAAGCCAAGCCTTGAAAACCGTTTTTAAAAATATCGCAGAACTCGTAACTCTTGAATCGGCAAGGCAAAAAAAAGGCCGTAGGATTCAAGAAAAGGATCTTTCGATCATAAAAAATGCCGCCATCGTTGTCGAGCACGGAAAAATCCTTTGGTGCGGCGAAAAAAAGAAGCTCCCTCGCGCATACACAGTAAAGACAAAAGAAGTTGATCTTAAGGGGCGCAATGTGATGCCCGGTTTTGTTGAGTGTCACACTCACAGCATTTATGCAGGCACTCGCAGCCAAGAGTTTGAGCTCAGAAATCGTGGAGTCAGCTACCAAGAGATAGCAGCTCGTGGCGGCGGGATTCTGTCGACCATGCGAAACACTCGGCAGGCAACGAAGGCGAGTTTAAAAAAAGACCTTGAGGTGAGAATTGGTCAGTTTGTCCAGCAAGGTGTGACCACTCTTGAAGTAAAAACTGGATATGGTCTTGA
>CANCBY010000129.1 GCA_947374445.1 Pseudobdellovibrionaceae bacterium | reverse complement strand
ATCACGTTTTTTGCTTCGACTGTGCCAGCTAGAACGCGTGATCTTTTAGTCTATCCATTTTTGAAATTGCACGCGCCTGATCTTGAAATTGGCGATGGCTTTCGGCGGATGCGATGGGCGGTTTCATCAGCTCGAGGTATTGCTTTGCAGGCAGGTCAGCAAATGCCGTGGTTTTCGTTAGAGCAGTACCACATTGATTCGGGTCAGGGGGCCTTTGACGAAAAAGTATTTGAGCGCTTAGGCATCAGCTTTGATCGAGGCAATAAGCTCCAGTCCTTGGTCTGGAGCCTGATCGAGCGTTTTCAGTCGCGCTATGAGGTTGTTAAAGAGGGAGTAAAGAACTGTTCGCTTGCAACTTCAAAATGTGCTCCTAGTTCAGAGCTATTTGACTCTTACAGTACTTACGCTCGCGACGCGTCTATACTTTTTTTGATCGATGGACTGACAGAACTGATAAACTCCTCTGGTGAAAGATCTGCTGAAATACAAAGAAATTTGGGCGAACTTGAAAAAACAGAAGTTATCGACATTCAGGGGCACCGTCTTCAGTTTGGCGAAATTCTACTAGTCTGGAAGAGAGCGCTCTATTCTTCGGATCCTAGGCTGGGTGAGCTTGAGCGCTGGGGCATGCATTAAATATGAACTTAAAAGCAGGCTGTATATTGAGCTTGCATGTACGTGCAGATCTTCTATGCTTTCATTGATGACAGAGCTCAATCTCACAAAAAAATCGGTAATTAATTTATGTTTACATTCAAGTTTTGTATTGGGCACTTTATTTGTAATGAGCCCGGTCAATGCAAAAAGTTTGTCGTTTTTAAATATTTATACGGAAAATTACCCTCCTTTTAATTACAAGGACAAAATGGGTCTTCCTGTGGGGCAGTCAACCTTGATCGTTGAAAAGGTGATGAAGGCAGCAGGTGTTGAATATAAAATAAGTTTTGTTCCTTGGGCTCGAGCACTTAAGTTTGCGGCCGAAAATGTGAATGCTTGTGTCTATTCGGCTTCAAGGACCCCTGAGCGAGAGAGACGATATCAGTGGATCGGACCTTTAGTCGAGAATTCATGGACGGTGTTTGGCTCCGCCCAAGAAAAGGGCAAAGTTTCAAAAATTCAAGATTTGCAGAACGAAAAAATCGGCAGTTATATAGGTGATGCAATAGTTCATTTTTTGAGAGAGAAAAAAATTCAAGTGATTGAGGCCAATCACGACGACGTCAATGTCTCATTGTTAAAAAGCGGAAGAATTAAATATTGGGCCACCGGTAAACAGAATGGACAATTTTTATTGGACGCTGCGAACGAAAAGTCTATTGTTGCGCTTTTTGATTTTCACAAAACGCAAATGTATTTAGCTTGTAGCAAGAGAGTTGATAAGACTGTTATAGGTAAACTCAATGAAGCTTTTAAAAAAGTGACGACGGCTCCTTAGTCTTTGACACTTCTCATGACAGCGCCAAGAGCGACCTCTCCGAGAGGTTTATTTTAGGCTTTGTCCTGACGGCTCATAAAAACTCGTATTCATCGAGTCATTGCTCGGCTTAGAGTAAATCCAAGGGCTTTGCTAAGGTAATAAATTTTTTGTTTCGCATCAGATCACCCATGAGGTGTTTGATTTGATCCTGCGTGATCGGTGCGCTTTTGCTGCTGACGACTCCTAAATTATACTTTTGATCCGGCTTGGTGCCAACGTAGATTTGTGTAGCTAGATCTTTTTGCTGAGAAAGAATCCTCTGCAGATACGAGCGGGTTAAAATACCAATATCAGATTTTCCGGAGAGGACTCGCTGGATGACAAGTTCTCTTTCGCTGACAGCCGTAAATTCAAAATCTTTGATTTTAATTTCGGGGTTATCCACAAATTGAGTGCAAGCATAATGGTAGCCCAAAATACCAACAACTTTCTTGCCAGCGAATTTTTCAAAAAACGAATCATCATTATGGTTTTTTTTGTCGGCTAAATAGACTTCGCCATCATTCAAAGGCAGGGTAAAAAAATCTATATTTTCGGTTTTCCATCCCCATGCCTTGTCTTCGAATAAAAGAATATCAATTTGCTGCCTTTTGAGCATTTCATATCTTCGTTTGGCTGGAATCGCGACAATTTTGAAAATAAAATCTGACTGGAGTTCATTCAAAATATTTACGGCAGCGACAGTGAGTCCCTCTTGTATTGTTCCATTCGTCTTTTCTAATTTTTTTATAATTCTATTTTCATTGAGATTAAAATATGGGGCAAAATCATAGGCACCAATTTTAATGATTTGTGCGGCCGAGCAAGTGATCGAAGTAAGCAGGGCAAGAGCCAATAAGATTTTCATGATTAAACTCTAAAAAACACAGGGGTCTTTGGCAACATTTAACTTGATTGCAAACAAGTCCTAATAAATTACCTAGTGATTTAATCATCAAGCAAAGGAATTTATGGTATTAAAATATTCAGTGTCAGGAGCTATAACATGATAAAATTTGAAGGCCAAAAGAGCGATCTTTGCGGTGGAATGTTTGTTAGTCGAATTCTTCCGGCGCGGTAAAATGGTTCCTGGTGAGACTGAGTTTATTTCGTCGCCTGAATGGTGATCTGAATAGCTATTAAGCGAAGTTACTAACTTAGTTGTATCTATCGCAGTCGCTCGGCCATAGGCTGAGCGATGACGATTTCAAAGGGTCCTTTAAATGTACATCCTTGCTTAAAGTGCGGGGCTTGTTGCGCATTCTACAGAGTGTCGTTTCATTGGTCTGAAACTCTCACGGAGAACCAAGGCATTCCTCTAGAAATGACTCAGCAGATATCTCCCTACATGAATGCCATGATCGGAACCGATCAAAAGACACCAAGTTGTATTGGGCTGGGTGGTATCGTCGGCAAAAAGGTGATTTGCAAGATCTATCAAAATAGACCTGAATGCTGCCGAAGTTTTGATGCGAGCTTTGAATATGGAGTAAAAAATAAAGACTGTGATTCGGCCAGGGTCAGCAAAGGGCTTGAGGCCTTGATGCTAAAAGATTGGCCGAGTGCAGTCTAATTTATCAAATCTCCGATTGCGCAAGCCGCTCGCGCACAAAATGGATGTGTCCACGCAATGAGTAAGTGTGCTCGACATATTCTAAAGGTAAATTCATGCGATTCACTTTGTCTTCGATGCGATCAAGCTCGCCAAGATATTTTTTTGATTGCCGAGGCGACACCTGCGATTGCGACTGAGTTTCAAGAAAGCGCAACTCGCCATACAGACGATAGATCTGCGATTTGAGTCGCCAATGATAGATTTGCGGAATCAATTTTGCCAGTGGGTAAATCAAAGCCATCAGCGGAATCACCACAAAGAGAAATCGGTCCAGCCAGGCTGCCACCCAAAATGGAAGATACTTTTGCCAGAACGGTGCTCCATGTGTGTAAAAGTTTTGAGCATCTGGACTGATCGGAAAGTGATCATCTTTGTTCTCGGGGAATTCTCCCTTGCGATGAAAGATCCCTTGTCCGCCATGAATTTGTTTTGCAGTTTTCAAAAGCAAATAGGCGAGTGCTGGGTGCAAATCCTCTTGAGCTAAAAGAGAGGTGGTGGTCCCCACCAATTCCACGTCTTGACGGGGAATATTTTTTTCTAGATCAATTACACCTCTTGGTAGAACTAAGTGATGAAAGCTAGAGTTTTTGCGAGAGATCGCTTCGGCCTGATTTAAACTCATGAGGTGAAGAGTGTTTTGGCTTAACAGGTCTGCGATTCTTGGGTCTTCTGCCGGCAAGTTTAAAAAGATTAAATCCACCGATCCAGCTTTTAAGGCAGAGATGGACTCGTCCGTTGAGAGCTCTAAAAGTTTGTTGGTTGTTGAATCCAACTTAGCAAAAGATAGGATTTTGCGAGCTAAGATATTTGTTTCTTTTCCGGGGTGGCCGGCAGAAATTTTTAGTCCTTTGAGATCCGACAAATTACTTAAGTTTTGCGAGCCTCGATAGAAGATCCAAAGCGGCTCGTAGTAAAGACTTCCGAGAGATACAATGTTTGGCAGGTCTGTATCATTGCCGATGCCGTCTTGAACAAATCCGATGTCAATGTCTGCCGATTCATCTTCTAAGAGTCTCAAGTTTTCTGTGGCTCCTTCAGTGGGGCGGATCACAAGTTCAATTCCCTCTTCATTGAGGGCTTCGGCGTATTGCTTGGCAAAATATTGATAGTCACCTTCGTCTCTGCCGGTCGCAATCACCAATCTTTTTGGCGGAGCAGGGTCAATGTAATTTCTGGCGTAGACAAGCAGGGCCATCAGAATTAATGCCGAGGGGAGCACGGCGTAGAGGACTTCTTTGACGGAGAAATTTAAAAATATTTTTTTATTCATCTGATTTTTTATAGATTATTTTATAGTGCGGACGTCAACGATGGCGTCGAAGCTTATCATCAGTTTTGTGTTGTTTCCGACTTTAACAGCTTCGATAGACTTGAGCTGTTGTTTTGATAGCCTCTTTTTATCAATGATATAGATGTTTGAGTAGTCGGAGATTTCAATATTTTCTTTTGAGAAGCTGCGAACTTTTCCATCTAGTTTGATGGATCCTGCAGCCAACGAAAGATATGGCATCAGTAAAAAAATAATTGTAGTCGTGATCCAAATTTTCATTACTTTGCTCCGCGATTTGGGTCTACGCCAGCGGCCTTTGGATCGCTAGGGTTTAATGATCTTGAGCCGAAATTATACAAAAGTTGTTTTTGGCATCTTGATGGTGAAGGGCAATTTGCATCACTTATGATTCCCTTGGAATCAACGGCGCCTCGGCCTTTGCAGATGAGAATAGAGCCCTTGAGGCTTCCCTTTGCCATCATTTTATCAATGAGTTCAGATTGCGATATTTCATTTTTAGGTTCGTCAGGCGCATTTTCTGGAACCGGCATGCAGCCCGCCTGGTAGGCACACAAAACATCCTTCATTCCATCGTCTGAAGTGCTATCATTTTTTCCGATATTTGCTTCGGCCATTTTTTTCGTATTAGAGTCTTTGCCTGGCTGCAGGCATTCTGCAGTGGCATACTCATAAACTTGGACGGGCATATTGGGTATTGAATAGCAGTGAAATTTAGGAGCAGAAAACGACACTGCCGTGATAAGAGTAAAACTTAAAAACAGTAATTTATTCATGATTTAATGTTAGTCTGCTGTGGTTTATTTTGAGCTATTAAACTCACTTATTGAGATATTTCAGACTTAGGTGTGGCCGCTAAATAAAGCGTGATAGTCGTCTCAAGTTGAGACAATTTAAGCTTCCTCGACCTTTATCCGATAAGAAACTGCGGCCCGTAGCATCTTGATTTTGCAGCAAAGATTAGCAACTGAGTAATGACGAGAATTTTCGTCCGAGGAGACCTCTCCGTGAAGATCACCGACGTAAAAGTGTTTCCGGTCAATGAAGACAGGCTAAAGGCCTATGCTTCGATCACCATCGAAGATGCTTTCGTTGTGCGCGATCTTAAGATCATTCAAGGGCCGTCTGGTCTGTTTGTGGCCATGCCCAGTAAAAAGCGCAAAGATGGTCAATTTAGAGACATCGCTCATCCTCTCAACCAAGAAACCCGCGAAATGATCGAGGATGCCGTGTTTGATGCCTACGAATTAGAGCTCAAATCCATTGGTGCTACACTTGGGGCACTTCAGCGGCAAAAATCCGAAGGCAATTCCGACCAAGACTGACTCTGCTCTCATTTTGCGGAGCGACACGGCTTGCCTTAGAGCAGCATTGTCACTAATTTGACCCTTCAAAATGATCCATGATGGGGTGTCGACAAGTTGGTAAGTCAACAGATTTTGATTCTGTCATTCCCAGGTTCGAGTCCTGGCACCCCATCCAATTCCGCCAATAAGCAACTCTCCGAACGAGAGATTCAATGACTCCCCAGCCTCAGATAAATTCGAGCTGGGGATTTTTTTTGCCCGAAATGGAATGATTTTGTCGTTTGGTTTTTCAAATGGCTGCTGGACCTTTTCACTACGCTTTTCATCGAACTTAAAATACGTTTCGAATCCCTTTCCCGTGTAAACCAATTTCCCAAAAACTTTATGAACCAACCTTCGCCGCATCGAAGGCGGAGCTTTTTTAAACCCCCTTTTGAACTCAATCACATTATTTTCAATGTCATTGCAAATTTCAGCAGAGTCCTTCTGTTTGAATCCCATTGGGACGTACTAAACGATTACAGCTATCAGTACAACCATCAGAGGTTGCATGCAGGGATTAAATATCTTCGTCCTGCAGACATGTTTTTTGGTCGAGGCCAGCAAGTTTTAATGGAGCGGAAGAGAAAAATTGAATCTGCTAGAAAATTTAGAAAACAAAAAAACTATCAAGAACGATTGAAAAATATGCATTAAATTATCCTAAAAAATTGGTCGAAAAGTCCGAACTAAAAAAAGCTAGACAACATGAGTTCCTTGGTCTTTTGAGAATTGATGATATTGGCTATGAACATTCTACTCAAATTTTGAGTGCGGCAAATATTTTAATAAATCGAGATTATTCAGAAATCACCGCGGAGCCAGGGAGTCGATTAGAAAGTTATGATTTAGTTGCCCTACAGTTAACTCGAGCCTGGAATCAGCAGCCGAGAGATTTGCGCAAAGTGAGTGAGTTATCGGGAAACATTATTCGTTTTTTCTTTGGCTTTGGCTCTTTTAAAATGAACGACGATGAAAGATCTGTCGAAACTGCTTACTATATTGCAACAAATTTGCGAAAACTTTTACCTTACAGTATTGAAGGCAAGGGCTTTTTTCGATTGTCTGATCTTGCGGTCTGGTCTGCAGCAGCCAATTATGATGGTTATGTGATACCTCTTGGTGCTCTTGAATTAGTTATCGAAGAGGAGGGGCTTTTAGGCATAAGGAATATGCAAGCAAATCGTTCGTTTCAAGACAAGTTGTCTAATAAAAAAGCGAGGATTAT
>CANCBY010000128.1 GCA_947374445.1 Pseudobdellovibrionaceae bacterium | reverse complement strand
ATGAGCTCAGCCTCGCTGATCAAGTCAACAGCTCCGAGCTTTAACTGCTCGACCTGCTCTTTGGCTGAAGGCTGAGAGAGTGCCATTAGCGCGCCATCTCCACTGATCTGGTCTCGCGAAGTACGGCCACTTTGATGGCACCTGAGTTTGGCATCTCGCGCTCGATCTTACGAGCGATGTCTCTCGCTAGCATTTGCGATTGATCATCGGTCACTTTGCTCGCTTCAACAATCACGCGGACTTCTTTGCCTGCTTGAACAGCGAAAGTTTTAAGAACTCCATCGAAGCTATTGCCGATGCTCTCAAGATCTTGCAAGCGATTGATATAATTATCCATGCCCGGGCGACGAGCGCCAGGACGAGAGTTCGAAAGAATATTGGCCGCTTGAACAATACTTGCGATCACGCTGTTTGGTTTTTCATCATCATGATGCGCACGAATGGCGTGGCAAACAGCTTCTGTCTCGCCGTATTTTTTTGCAAACTCAGCTCCGACGATCGCATGATTGCCTTCGACTGTGTGATCAACTGCTTTTCCAATATCGTGCAACAATCCTGCACGGCGAGCCAGTTTTACATTGGCTCCCATCTCAGCAGCCATGATACCTGCCAAGTGTGCCACTTCGATTGAGTGATTGAGTGCGTTTTGCAAATGCGAGTGACGGTACTTAAGACCACCCAAAGCTTTTTGGATTTCGTTATGAAGATTTGGAATACCCAATTCAACGCAAACTTTTTCGCCTTCGTCTTTTAGGTTCTTGTTGAGTTCCGCTCGCATTTTTTCGACGACTTCTTCGATCCGTGCTGGATGAACGCGGCCGTCTTCCATGAGTTTTTCAACAGTGCGCTTTGCAAGCTCCCTGCGAACAGGGTCAAAGCCAGAAATCACCACGGCCTCTGGAGTGTCGTCAACAATCAGATCCACGCCACAAAGCGCTTCAAGTGTACGGATATTGCGGCCCTCACGGCCAATGATCTTACCCTTCATCTCATCACTTGGCAGAGTCAAAACACTGACCGTGCGCTCAGAGGTGAACTCGCCAGCAAAGCGCGAAAGGGCAATCGCTAAGATTCGTTTGGCTTTTTTATCAGCCTCTTTGTCAGCCTCAGCTTCGATCTCAGAGATTTTTTTAGCGGCTGCGAGTTTTGCTTCTTCTTCGACGGCTTGAATCAGCTCGCGCTTGGCCTCTTCGGTGCTCATTGAAGACACGCTCTCGAGTTTTTGCTTTAGCTCTTGAGTTGAAAGCTCAGCCTTTTTTTCTAAGTCATTAACACGAGTCTCAGCGATGGCAATTTTTTCTTCGCGGTCTTTAAGGCCTTGTACAAAGCGGTCGTTCTCGTCAAGCTTGGATTTGAGCTGATCATCCATCTCTTTGAGTTTGCGTTCGAGCTGACCCTCTTTGTTCTTAAGCGTGCTTTTTTGCTTTTGGATTTCTTGCTCGACGTTTTTGCGTGCGCGAGTTTCAAAATCTTTGGCTTTATTTTTGGAGTCTTTGTCAATTTTGGCAGACTCAGATTTTGCTCTGTTGAGAATTCTTTCAGCCTCTACTTTGGCTGATTTTTTTTGCGCGTCATCTTGAAATTTTTTGAAAAAGAAAATCCCTACGCCACCGAATAACAGCCCCAAGACTGAGGAGATAACTACTTCCATTTACGAACCTCTAACTTTGACTAAATTGTTTTTGCCCACATTGAATCACACCCGCAGACGTCACCAAGTAATCCATTTTGATGTCATGAGCCTCCTCAGGAAGCTCCGCCAAAATTTGGCTGCGAAATGCGATTCCCACTTTAATTCCATTCCAATTTTTTAGAAGACGGTCGTAATAGCCTTTGCCTCGACCCAGTCTTCTACCAAAGATATCAAAGCCCAAACCTGGAATAAGAGCTCCAGACAACAGAGACAAAGGCTTATGATTTTTACTATTTTTGAGCGGCTCTTCGATCTGAAAGACCCCTCGCTGAAACTCGCCGACGGCTGCTGAATAGAATTCAAGCCCATGCTCCTCAACGCGAGGAAACACCCAAGACAAGTGATTCGCTGCATTTAAAGAACTAGAAATCGAAGGCTCAGGATGAATGGCTGAGAACGCAGCCCAAATGCCTGACTGACGTGCTAAAAAAACATCGAGGTTTTTTTGCAACGAAGAAACTTCTTCAGATAAAATTTCTGGAGGCAAGACTTCAGACTTCAGAAGAACCCGAAGATCTTTTTTTGCCGGCAGTTGAAACTCACTTACAAACAATTTGTTACCTCAAAAATTTTAAGGCTCCAAAGCACAACGCTTATTTTAGTAATATTTTACTAAGCGTGTCCCGTTGGACCCTTCAATGTTTTTGAGTGTTCGAGGTTTTGTGACAGTTTGAGTGCTTTCTCTTCGAGAAGATCTAGCTCATGGTGAGCGCGCTTCTTCAGGAGAATCAATTCTTCAGCAATATTCAAGGCTGCTAAAACAGCAGCGGATTGAAAAGAACCACTTTTAAGCGCTTGCATGGCCTCTTTCGTTTTACCATCAACGAACTCCACAAGCTCTTTTACCGTCTGCTCATCATGAGATGAGCGAAGTTTGAAGGACATTCCAGCTATGTTTAAATCATAGGTTTTTTTCATACTCAGCTTAGTGCCCTTCAACTTTTAATACTCTCTATACTCTTTCCGTCTTCTTGCACAAAGTCTTACAGTTCAAGATGACTTCCAGTTCCTCTACTAACTCCACGAAAACTCTAAGAAAACCCAGAGTGATCTAACTGAAATTTAACGCGTTTGAGGCCCTCGAAGCAAGCTCTCTCTGGAAGATTTTCAAAAAAAATTACATCTCTTTTGGTCATTATTACCTGTCAAAAATTCGAACAGTTATGGTGGTGACGTTTTTGGGCTATACGATGCAACATGTCTAGAGCCCGCAACAGCGTTTACACTCGTGAGCCTCATCGCAAAATCTTAGGATTATTGCAGGGGCTGACTTTGCTTTTGGCTCTGGCTGTGTTTTCTGGCTGCACAAAACAAAATGAGCCACAAGCGGAATTGATCGAGCCGATGACCGGTGACAGTTTCGGCCTTGAAGGAACGGCCGCCCTGCCTCTCGCTAATGCCGAGTGGAGTTCTGGCGAGCATTTGCTCGTAGCAAGTGACCGCCTGCGTCTTAGAAGCTCGGCAGAATTCAAAGATCAAAACATCATCGAAGTTTTGGACAAAAACGACGAAGTGATTGTGCTTCAAACGGCCGACAAAAATTCTGAATTTATTTTGGTTTCTATTCCTTCGATTCAAAAAAAGGGATACGTCGGCAGAGCCTATCTAACAAAGCTCGCGGCAGCACCTACTGGTGAACAGCAAGCATCGCAATATTTTTTAATTCAAAATATTGCCACTGAGCAAACACGGCTTTACCGCAAATGCTCACCGACTTCTGACAATTGCCAACATGAACTGATTCTCGAAACTGAAAACGTCATCGGCGACAACACCGAAGACACTCGCACTTGGCTTGGCTCGTTCAAGATCACTCATTGGTTTAAGTTTTACGAAGACTCCGATGGCAGGTATCCAGCCTGGTATGACCCTCGCTATTTGAATCCGCCCACGGCCACAGATCCGTTGGCGTGGTGGTTTGCTCGAAGCTTTATGCCAAAAACTGCAGGCCCGAATGCGGAAATACGCGGAGCCTTTGGCTGGTTTGCTGCCTACTTGGCACCGGATGTGAGTGCACAGTGGATTCATGGAACTTTTGGTTGGGGCTCACAGAAAAAACTGCCGCTGCAAAATACTCGCAGCCATGGTTGCACTCGTTTTGATAATGAGAGCGTCGCCTATTTAAGACACATGCTCAAACTTGGCACACCGGTCTTAAGGATTTACGCCAAAGAGGAAAAAGACGAGAGCGAATCCTCAAACTCCAATCTAAACTCAAATCCAAAATCGCAATGGCAATACATTCTGACCAAAGACGACGCACAAAGTGATCAAAATGAAGATATTGATCGCGATCATATTTTAAGTCTGGGGATTCCACAAAAACGTTGGCTTGAGCAAGGCATTTACGACATCAACGCGAGCTCTCAAGCCCGCAACGGAAATCCCTACAAGATTACAGAAAAAGAGTTTAGTGGAAAATTTCTTGTGAGCGAAGGAAGGGTAACTGCAGATTACCGACACCCCAAAAGCCTGGCCTGGGGCGGTTATCGCGACAAGCTCATTCCAAATGAAATGATTAAGCAAAATTATAAAAAACAAATTGAGTCTTTACGATAAGGAGAACTCATGAAAAGTACCAAATTTTTTACTCGCGCATTTATTATAAGTCTGCTCGGCATGCACATCGGCCTTCAAGCCCATGCTGCTGTCTGGACAGCTAGCAACAGCTGGGATCAAGGCTGGGAGGACAAATATTCGGAGTGGGTCAAAACTTCTTTCAACGAAGATATCTTTGTTAAAGGCCAGTACAAAGGCATTTCAACTGATTGCGCCGATGCAGTCTATACATCACGGGCTATCTTCGCTTTCGAAAATCGTTTGCCGTTCGTGATTTTAGATCCATCTGGCGGCGATTCGAAAATTTCTAATAAAATGTCTCGCTGGGATGGTGACAGCGAAGGAAATAAATTTCGTGAATTTGTCGATTACGTCAATGAAATGACCGATACCAAGTCTTTGCCTCGGGACACTTACCCCGTTGCGATCTCACGTGAATTCGTTCGAGCGGGAGCGATTTGGTCACGTCCTCGAATTGCGCAAAAAAACTTTTTTAGTTTTTTATTTCACACAACTATTAAAGAAGACCCAGGACACGCAGAATTAGTCAAAGACGTGACCGAAACAGGCGCTATCCAACTTATTGGTTCTACTGTGCCAGCGGCAGTAAGACCTTTGATATCGACCTCATCACTTGTGTTCATGCCAGTTGAAACAACGACAGGCTTAAGAAAATGGATTCAGCCTTCGGGATATGAACAAAAGCCCGAGCAGCTTCCAGGGTACTCAATGGAACAATTTAAAATGGGTGTTCCTGAAGTGACTGCAACTTATGGCAAAAACAATGCAGAATCAGTTTCTTCAACGCCACAGCGAAATATCGACACATGGTCAAAAGAAATTCAAACTCGATTGCAACTGCGAGCTGAAGACAAAGACGAAGCTTTGCAGCGGTATGGAACTAATCTTTGCAATCTGGTTCAGGCCCGCGTGGATGTCATTCGCAAAGCCGAACAAGCTCGTATCGCACTTAATGGTCAATGCATGAATGCAGATGACTATGACTCATACTCGACTCCATCGCGCGACAAACGAATCGTTGCAACGATTGATCAAATGGTCAGCGTGGGTGGTGGTTTTAGCTTTATTCCTGGTGGCAGACTTGAAAAGGTCAAAAAGTTTATGCAAAACTGCCCGCCGGTGCAAATCACTGCAGAGAAATCACTCAGCCTCGGCGACATCGCGAGCGCGTACAATAGTTCAAAGGTGTCTTCAAATCCGAATGATTCACTTGAAGCTCGATGGGGATTGAGCGCAACTCAATCCCCAAATTCTTGCCCGACTTATTAATTTTTTAGTTTTTGTTCGCGTTATCGACTCTGTCTTACAAAACAGAGTCGATAAATTCCTTGGCAGAAAAAGGGCGCAAATCGCCAATTTTTTCGCCCACTCCGATCAGTCGGATTGGAATTTTGAGTTCATGGGCTAGCCCCACGGCAACTCCACCTTTGGCAGACCCATCCATTTTAGTCAGAATAACACCAGTTAAGTTTAATGCTTTGTTGTACTCTCGAGCTTGAGCTAAGGCATTTTGGCCTGAGTTTGCATCTAGCACGATGAGTATTTCATGTGGAGCTTCGGGGATCACTTTGGTGACGACCCTTTTCATTTTCTTTAGCTCTTCCATTAGATTTGTCTGAGTGTGCAATCTTCCGGCTGTGTCGATAATCACCACATCATAGCCTTGAGCTTTTGCCTTTGAAACTGCATCAAAAGCCACCGCCGAAGGATCTGTCACTCCCTCCGGAGAAAAAATTTCGACCTCTGCACGGTCCGTCCAAGTCTTTAGTTGGTTTCCGGCCGCCGCACGAAATGTGTCTCCTGCTGCCACTAAAACTTTTTTACCTGAACGAGCCAGATGAGCAGAAATTTTACCAATACTTGTCGTTTTGCCGGCGCCATTCACGCCAACAATCATTAGGACTGCTGGCTTTGCCTCAAGCTTCAGATGCGCCATTGTATTTTCAAAAATAGGCTCAGGAATTTGGGCTTCTGAAAATATCTTTTCAAATTCTTGTTTCAGAACAGCTCTAACCGTGTCGGAATTAGAGGCTTCGCTCTTAGAGAGTTTTTCGGTCACAGCCGCCATCAGCTGAACAACGGTCTGCGGCCCCAAATCGCTGGTGTATAATATTTCTTCGATCTCTTCGAGATTTTTTTTCATTTCCTGGCTGTCGTGACCAGTGAGCAGACTGCGAATACGACCGAACAAACTTTTTTCGGTTTGCGAGAGCGCTTCTTTTAGAGTTTTTGAAGCAGCAAACGGGTCTTCCACCTGCAAGACAGGCGCTGTTGGAGCAACTTCGCCTACAACAGGAGTAGATCGCAATTCGCGCTGAGCATCTTCGCTCCGCATGCGCCGAAACAATGAAACAAAAAACCAAGCTAACAGGGCGGTGAGAACACCGCCCAGCAAAAAGAATAAAATTTCAATCGTTGATTCTTCAAACATCCGATAAAATCTTAAAGATCTTGAAGGTTCACGCTAACCATTGTCGAAACACCACGTTCAGCCATGGTCACGCCATAGAGCTTACCAGCTACTTCCATGGTGTGCTTATTATGAGTCACAACGATGATTTGCGAGCGCTTCGCCATCTCACGAACTAGGTCATTGAAGCGATACACATTGGCATCATCCAATGGGGCATCAACCTCATCTAGCAAGCAATATGGAGATGGCTTCACCAAGAAGATCGAAAACACGAGAGCCACCGCTGTCAGTGCTTTTTCTCCGCCGGA
>CANCBY010000127.1 GCA_947374445.1 Pseudobdellovibrionaceae bacterium | reverse complement strand
AAGCTTGACCGCCTCTTCTTTGAGAGTGGTCCCATTTTTGTGTGCTGTTTTTGCGATCTTGGCTGCATTGTCATAACCAATATGCGGATTGAGAGCTGTCACCAACATCAAAGAGTTGTCGAGATGCTTTTTGATTTGCTGAGTGTTCGCTTCGATACCAACAACACAATGCTCTGTGAAGCTATCACAAGCATCCGCAATCAAACGGATCGAGTTCAAAACATTAAATACAATCAGTGTCTTGAAAACATTCAGCTCAAAATGCCCGGTCGCTCCACCGATTGTCACGGCCACATGATTGCCCATGACCTGAGCGCAAACCATTGTCATGGCCTCGCTCTGAGTGGGATTTACTTTACCTGGCATGATTGATGAGCCTGGCTCATTTTCAGGAAGATGCAATTCACCAATTCCGCAGCGAGGGCCACTCCCCAAAAGGCGAATGTCATTTGCAATCTTCATCAAAGACACCGCACACGAATTCAAAGCACCACTGACTTCAACTAGAGCATCGTGTGAAGCCAAGGCTTCAAATTTATTCTCTGCAGTGACAAACGGAACTTTTGTCTCAAGTGCAATGGCTTTAGCCGCGTCGACCGGAAAATCAATATGAGTGTTCAATCCGGTTCCAACCGCTGTGCCCCCCAAGGCCAGTTCATGCAAGTGCGGAAGAGTATTTTTCACCCGTCGAATCGAGTGCTTCATTTGAATCACGTAGCCCGAGAACTCTTGCCCCAGAGTCAGCGGAGTTGCGTCCATCAAATGTGTGCGACCAATTTTAACAATGTCTTTGAACTCATCTTGTTTTTTTGCCAACGCCTTTTCGAGTTTCTCGAGCTTCGGTAGCAAGTGATGATAAATCTGATCACCAACGGCAATATGCATCGCTGTCGGAAAAGTATCATTTGAGCTTTGCCCTTTATTCACATCATCGTTCGGGTGAATCTCTTTTGATGGAAGCTTGACGCCCATCATGTCCATCGCACGATTTGCGATCACTTCATTGGCATTCATGTTTGTTTGTGTGCCAGAACCAGTCTGCCAAACCACTAAAGGAAAGTGCGCATCAAGTTTGCCCGCGATCACTTCATCGGCGGCCTTCACAATGAGTTCGGTTTTTTTACCATCAAGAAGGCCCAACTTATTATTTGTTATTGCCGCACATTTTTTAAGAACGCCGAGAGCTTTGATCATCTCGCGCGGAAAACGATCTCCGCCAATTTTGAAATTTTCTGTTGAGCGCTGAGTTTGTGCTCCCCAATAAACATTGGCCGGAACTTTCACATCGCCCATGGTGTCTTTTTCAATTCTAAAATTGCTGGCAGATTCGTTAGCTACTGACATTGACTTGCTCCTGTAAAAATAAATTTAGCCTTATACTTTAGCCTTAAACCCTAATTGCGGTGAACTTGTCCCAAATGCGCTTGCGCCGTTGGGTAGATCACCAGCTCCTGGATATTAATATGCGAAGGCCGCGCAAGCACCCACGAAATGGTGTCAGCAATGTCAGACCCCGTCAAAGGCTGCATGCCCGAATAAACAGCATCAGCTTTGGCCTGATCGCCAAGGCGCACCAAAGAGAATTCTGTGTTCACCATTCCAGGCTCAATATTACTGACTCGAATATTAGTCCCCAGTAGATCCATGCGCATGCCCTCAGTCAGAGCTCTCACCGCAAATTTGCTCGCACAATATACGGCACCGCCCGGATAAACCCAGCGCCCTGCAACAGAACCCAAATTCACAATGTGCCCACTTTTTCGGCTGACCATGTGCGGAATGATCAACTGACTCACAGCCAAAAGACCCACGACATTGGTCTGAATCATCTCTTGCCAGTCAGAAAGCTGACCTTCTTGGATTTTTTGCGTTCCTTTAGCAAGGCCTGCGTTGTTTATCAAAACATCCACGGCCTTTAACCCTTGAGCGTGGGCGGCGCCAAAAGCCTTAACTTCATCCAAATTTCCAACATCAAACCGAGAGGTTTTAATTCGCTCACGACCAAGACTATTTTGCAAAGCCTCTAGCCGATCGGATCTGCGCCCCGTCACCCAAATCTCGTGTCCCTCTGAGTGGAGCTTGCGAGCTGTGGCCTCACCAATTCCTGATGTTGCACCTGTGATAAGAATTTTCATAGAACCTCCCAGAGCCAAGATCGTTTCGAACAACGAAACTAGCGCGAGAGGAAAGCAAAGGCGAGTTCTTTAGAGGTCGAATTGCAAATTTAAAAAGAACTAAATTCTGCAATAAATTTTGACCAGTGCATGCACTTGACACCATCAATAATCACAGAATTGGGATCTTGGCTGAGATAATAAGGCTCAACAGCAATATTGCCAAAATTTTCAGACGCACGAGCAATTTTTGAAACTTCAAGCGCATCAATCTTGATTGATGACTTGATCTCAATCAAAAAAGTTTTTCGCCCTTTACTTAAAATGAGATCAATTTCTAAACCATTTTTTGTTGCAAAATAGCTGAGTCGAAAATCCTTTTGGAAGTACTCATTCAAACGATAAATTTCTTGTATTATAAAAGCTTCAAACAGACTGCCATACATCGAAGTTCCGATGGCGTACTCATTTTGAAGATTGCCTTCGAGCGCTTTTTGAACCCCGTTATCAAAAAAATAAAATTTCGGTGAAGACTTTTGGCTTTTGCGAATTGACTTATGAAAGTGAGGCAAAATAAAGCCTAAGTTTGTCTCCTCTAAAATTTGAAAATAGGTCTGAACTGTTGGTGGTTCAACACCAACGTCTCTAGAGATCGAAGAGTAATTGATAATCTTGCTTGCTGATTGAGCGGACACAGCTAAAAACTCTCGAAAGGGCTCAAGGTTTCTGACCAATTGCTCGGCCTGCACTTCTTCTTTGATATAGGTCAAACAGTACGACCGCAGATAAGCTTGAAATTCCGCTGGAGTCGTCAGCTCCGTGAGCTTAGGCAGAGTCCCCCAGTTCACCGCTTGCGATATAGAAAAATCCTCTTTTAATTCAAGACTCGTCAGTGGAAAAAGCGAGTTCACAAATGCACGCCCAGCCAGTAAATTGGCGCCGCCCCTTTTTAGTTTGCGACTGCTACTGCCTGTCAGAGCAAATTTTTGCTTTTTTTCTTCGATCAGCTGATGAGCGGTATTTAGTAATTTGGGAATGCGCTGAACTTCGTCAATAATAACCCAATCGTAAGATTGAGACTGGATTTGCTTTTTTAAAAACTGCGGCTCCAGGAGGTATCGATCAAAAACCTCATCATCAAGCAGGTCGATCTTCAGAATTGAGCTGTTTTTAAAATACCCCTTTAACAGGGTTGATTTCCCTGTTCCCCGGGCTCCAAACAGAAAGAAACTGTTTGTTTTCAGTGGCTTACATAATCTACTTACCATGCTTTTAAATTGTCTGCTATATTCAAGGTGTTGTCAATAGCTAAGAAAACGCAAGTCCAGCACTTATAGTCGCTGCCGCTGGATCTCAATCTCCTGCGAGAACTCATTCGTGCCCGAAGCAAAACTCACCGTGAGCGCCCCCTCCATCATCACGACAGCCCATCTATTGTCTCTGCCAAGATGAGTCTCAAGGCTCTCGAGCTGCTGCGACTTTAGAGAGTAAACTTCAATCTCCTCAAGACGATGAACATGTTGCGAGGACAGCTCTTTTACCAGCGCCTTAGGATCTTTGTAGGTATAAATTTTAACTTGCCCTGCCGCCTTTGAGGCCTTGTGAATTTTTTTGGCACTGGGGCTTCCGATTTCGATCCAAAGCTCGATGGCGCCAGTCCGAGAAACTGCACGCAAAGCGGGAGTGTCCGGATCGCTCAAGCCTTGCGGAGAAAATTCCAGGCCTTCGCGAAAATTCAAACAATAAGCGAGCACCCGGGTCAGCAAATACGTGCCTGACTCCGACGGATGGCAAGCTAAACGCAATTCAAAGCTTTGATAAACTCCCTTATCAATATCCGAGAGATCAATTTTGAATTTATACATCACAACTTGCAGAGCCAACTAAAGCCTACCTATCTCTTAAATTTATGATCACGGCCCGATCATTTTTTTGAAAGCTGAACAGCACCTACACGGGCAAGCTCAGCCAATGCATCTTTTTG
The DNA here is from genome assembly GCA_947374445.1 of Pseudobdellovibrionaceae bacterium. GTDB lineage: Bacteria > Bdellovibrionota > Bdellovibrionia > Bdellovibrionales > Bdellovibrionaceae > CANCBY01. Next base: position 2,915 of record CANCBY010000127.1, on the reverse strand, counting down.
ACGCGAGAAACTTTTGATATCAAAATATTTTGCGATCTCACAGCCGAGGCCAGCGTTTAAATCCTTCATCAAAGACACTAACCCAAAATCAAAAGCAGTATCAATGAGTACGCCATTAAAGGCTACAAATAAAGTTTTTGAATCAGAGCTCTTCGCCCAAAAAATAGGCCGAGCCAAAACTCCACACGCAACTGAATTTTTTTTAAGTCCCAAAACTTCTTTTAACAATGGAGCAGTTTTAAAACCTTGCTTCGAGCAGTGCAAAAGCCAAGACCGCAGAAGGTGATCACTCAACACTGCTTGCGAAATATTTTTATATTCGACAAGGGCATTGCGAAGCCCATCAGGAAGACTTTTTACTTCTTCGAGTTGAGCAATTCCATTTGCAAGAGTTGGAGCATCACCCAGCTGCTGCAAAATAAGCGGAGTCAAACTTTCTAAAACAAAATCTTTTTGCTTGCGATCGACCCAAACGCCCAAGCTCCACGTCGCGCTAAATTCTCCGCTCGATTCAGCAATATGCCAAGCTTTAGAAGGCCAGTAGGACATCTCTCCTGGTTCGACCACCATCAATTCCGACGCGGATTTAAATTTTGTGTATTTAAAAGTCTCTTTGAGCTTGGGATTTTTATCTGCAAACTCAGAAGTCCAAAGCCTAAATTTTTTTCGCCCTACCACAGGAAAACTAAAAACACCGCAGCCATCCACATGCACTCCGAAAGGAGTTTTACGATAATTGCCTAAATACAATCCCATTTCGGTGAATCGGTACGGAAGCCCAATCTGATTATAGAGCCCTTGAGTAAAATCTACTAACTGAGGCCAATGCGCTGAGCTCACCTGCAAAAGCTCATCACATACCAAACAATAATCCGGATAAATTGCACTGACTCTTTGATGATAGCCAATAAGGTTTTTGTCTTTTTTTACCGGAAGAATTTGCAAGACTTCTTCATCATACTGCCTGACACCATCAACAAAAAGTTTAAGGCCCTGAACTTCTTGTTTTTGCCGGCAGAGATTGCTGTATTCCAATAGCATTTTGAAAATAGCATCGTCGTCCATCTTAGAAATGCCCAAAGAACCTAGCGCCATTTTAAATGGCGCTTTTTCCCAATGCTTGGAGGCAAAAGTTTTCCAGAATGTCTGGTTGTGTTTTTTTACATTTTCACGCATGTATCTATTTTTCGGCGCGAATCAACATGTCCACCGAAAGTGAGCAGATCATCGGCACCGTTTTTTTGCAAACTAGGTCCGACACATCTAACTTAAATCCAGAGTCTCCTTCAGTTGATTTTAGATCCAAATTGGTCACAAAGTTTTTTCCTTTGGCCTTCAACGCCTCAGACATCACACGCAACATCTCAGCTGAGGGAACACGCATTTCTTCATCATTGATATTGGCTCGAACAATTGTAACGCCCTCTTTGCTCTCAGACCTGATCACATTGCCTTGAACTAGCAAATGATCTGAACTTGGAGCTTCCGCCGCTAGGGGACCAAAAGCCTCGGCCACAAGTTTGCCATCACTATCTACGCCATCAACGTTTAAGCTAAACTTTTCATGGTCAGTTTGACCCACAAAAACACCTGCGCTTTGCTCAACGTAATCCGTAAAGCTATCTAAATGAAAATGAACAACCACAGAACTTTTTGCCTGCGAAGTCATTGTTGCCAGGATCAAAAAACTTCCTAAAATCAAACTTTGGGCTTTCATAAATTCTCCTTTTTAAATCTCAGATTTAATTTATTTATTGCACGCCATTGCAATTGCATTTTTAACCAATTCGGATGTCGCCTCATTGAAGCTCACAAGACTCTTCAGCAAGCTAACTTGCCCATCAAGCAAGCGGGTGTTCGCATCAACGATCATACGCCCCTCACCGCCCCAATACCATTTTGTAAAATTTTTGATTGGATGCGAATCGATTTCAGTCTCATCGGCCGCAATAACAGCCCGAGCGGATTTAACTCTGTTTTCGTACTCGCCATAGATCGAGCGGACTTCTTGCAATGCCTGACTTTGATAATCATCGGCAGTAAGTGATTTAGATTGAATATCAATATGAAGCTGAGAAATCTTGCCTTTAAGCTCTTCATGCAAATCTTGGAAAAGATCATTTTTCAATCGGGATTTTGCAGAATTTATTGAAATTTGTGTTATCAGGTCACGAGTTATTCCCCACGTCATCATTCCACTGCTACCCGCCATAACAGCTGAACCACCAATCGCTCGCAAGGGAACCGAGGCCAGCGCAGCTAGAGATGTCACCGGAGGAACCAACTCAAGCGAGTCCCAAATAATAACCGCTCCGGCAACCCAACCTATTGGCCCACCAGAAAACTCCAGTTGATTGAGACGTCCTGAGTCGTCTTTGCCGCCTTTGATATTTTTAAAAATATTAGACGCTGATTCAGCTTCCTTAGCTTCAATTGAAAGCCTGGTCGTCACTAAATTTACTTGAGCCAAATAACTTTGAGCATGATCGCAGTTAAAGTTTCCTTCGCCTTTGTTCGCTGAACTACCGGCTGCAAAAACTGTTGAAGAAATCGCCACCGACCCAAGAATTGCAATTATCTTTTTCACGAAGCTCTCCGTCTTTCAGCGCTGGAATTGGCGGGATTTATTTCCCATGGCTCATCCAGGACGATACTTGACGGTTATTGCCTAGCGAGAACCGAGCCGACCTTAAAAGGACATTTATTTGAGTTGAGGTGAAATCTCCGACTATGAATTCGACAGTGAGTCACCCAAGGTCACTCGATTGGGTTCATTGTGATTTTAAGAGGTAGTCAGGATTTAGAGCAATTCTGAGGTGCATAAAAAGAAAAAGCCAGTTGCTTCCGTTACGCCGTTTTCGATGATGTATGTGCAAACAAAAATCATTAAAAAGAGGGAGAAGCAATGGCTTACG
>CANCBY010000126.1 GCA_947374445.1 Pseudobdellovibrionaceae bacterium | reverse complement strand
AGTTGGCGGTGTAGCTTTCTTCGCAGTTGTTTTCTCAACAGGTTTCGCCGCGCTTTTTACAGTGCCCTGTTTTTTTGTTGAAATCGGCTCATCCGAATCAGAGCCTTCGAAATCAGCTTCACTATGAGAGGCCGGGACGTCGTCGTCATCTTCATCCGCTAAGCCCATTTTTTTACGATCTTTTGTCTTTTGTGCAGCAAGTTTTGTTGAAGCTTCTTCTAAGTGAGCAATAGCCGCCTCTGAATCACGGCCCAAAAGCTTTTTTAGGCCCTCTTCGGCTCTCTTTTTTCGATCATTTGAAGATTTAGTGATTCGCACCAAGGCATCGACCAAGATCGGACCAAACTGTTCGATGTGCGATAGTTTTCTCTCGAGATCGGCTTCACGAAATTCTTTTTTAATATGACGAGAAAGCTTTTGCCCTGCTTGCATCAAAGCTCTGCGAATCTCTTCGACGAGTTCATCAGAGGCATCAATGGTTTCTTTCGAAGCATTTTTAAATTTGATAAACGGAGAAACCAACGACACCGCAAAAATATAGGGACCAATCGGCAGCGAGCCTTTGGGCTGTTGCAGGCCATAATTCTTCCAGTTAACAGACTCAATGGCCCAAGTGATGGCACAACCAGATTTATCGAACTGAAGAGGCACTCGGTTCGCAAAACGCAAAAGTTGCACCGGTTCATCGGCCTCAAGATTGCGGTTTGTAAAACGCGCCAAAGCCACTTCAACCACGACAGGCTTGAAGTCACAAATGGCTGGTTTTCTGGTCACGACAGAAAAGAAATCGATTTCGCCCAGACGATTGATCGAACGCGAAAGAGCTTCTTCGCCCACAGTCAAAACTGATTTTGTTGAAGGAGCCATCAGCTCTGTGTCTTGAACAATTTGAAATACTTTTTTGAAATCTTCTTGTTTCAACGAAGACACAGGCGTGTTCAACATCGTTTTTGACACACCTTTTTTGGTGAAATCAGAAATAGACTGATCACTGATGCGTGAAAAACCAGTCCGCAAAAACTTATCAAGGCTGGTTTTTCCGTACAAAGTGGAGTGAGTGATAAATTCACCTAATTTAAAGGTGTGCGGATGAGGCAAAGTCGCCTCAGGGATCGCAGGGCTTTCATTCGAAACTCGCTCGATCTTGACCCAATCTTGATCCAATAATTTGTAACGAACAGTTAAATGTGGATTCACCAAAACTGTGCCTTCAAGATAAGTGATCAATCCACCATCACCATTCAGTTGCACGCGTCCATCGATGGTAAACTCAACTTTAACGCCTGATTTTTTATCCCAATCAACGGTCTCTTTATTTTTCAAAATACCAATATTGGATTTGATATCGACATCCACTTGGCCACGAATAGCTTTGCGCATGCTTGGAGTTTTGCTCATGACAAAAGCGCCTTTGGCATTGGTCAACTGAGCCCAAGTTGTGGCCGCAGAGATACCAATCCCTTGCTGACCGCGAGAGCATTGGCCTTTGCCAAACTTTGACGACGCCAAATATTCACCGAAAACTTTAGCCAAATCATCGGGCTCAATACCAGGGCCATTGTCCTCGACAACAATCTTAATAAGATCTGTATTTTTCGTCGAACCAGTCCCCACACGAGAGATTTGAATTTGAATTTCAGGAAGAATTTCAGCCTGCTCGCAAGCATCTAAAGAGTTATCAACAGCCTCTTTGAGGGTGGTTAATACGGCCTTTAAAGGTGAAGAAAACCCCACTTGTTGGAGGTTTTTTGAGAAATATTCGGCGGTGCTGCTCTTGGTGATCGTACTTGTACTTTTGCTCATAACTCTTAAAACAAAGGCCAGGGAGACAAAAAATCAATAACTTCTGGTATTTTTAGTGGATTTCGCTGAAAAATAGGGCGGATTTGACGTGACCAATAGCGTTAATTGTCGTCATCCGAGGGTATTTGCTCCCCCGAATCCAAAGAACCTTCGGACTCATGAAGAGATTCGAGGGCCATTTCAGCCCTAGTTTTTGCCCCTTTTTTGGTATTGCAGTCCTTGCAACAAGGCACACAGTTGGTCTTGCTGGATTTTCCGCCGCGAGCGATCGGAATCAAGTGATCCATGGTCAACTCTGTTGGCTTGAATTTGTTTTCGCAGTGATAACAAATTCCCTTTCCTAATTGCTGTTTCCACCAAGAACCCGCCTTGAGCTCTCGGGCTTTGGTCTTTTCTTTTCGTTGATGTTCATCAGAGGCAGGAATCCAGTAATCACTCATATTGCATATTTTGTAACTGAAGCCGCTGACGAAGTCCACTGATCACCAGAGACTTATTTTGCTGTCTCATTCTGAGATCACACTCACAGAAATATGGACGCTCTCTGCTTTGAATGAGAAACTATTCGAGTGTTAGTGGGGGAAGAATGCGTCGAATTTTAAAGGCTTCGCAAGCGTTAGCTTTGCTTTTTTTCATCGCACTGTCTTCACTCTTTTATAACAACTGCTCGGGCCCCAAAGTTTTGCTCGGCACAAGCGTGGCTCTATACACTCCCAAATCAAACTTAAGCTCGGCCTCTTCATCGGCCAGTGATCTTTACCAACCGGGTGGAGCCATCGGTGCCTCGTCATTGACTTCAAATCCAAATATACAAGGTGTGTTTGAAGGCATCAGAGGCGATGTTGTTTTGGGCTGGGCTTGTGTCGTTAAAAAAGCGGCCGCGACAAAAATAAATATCTATGTCGACGGAGTTCAATACGCTGAAATCATGACAAGCACCGATAGCGAGTCCGCGATTTCCGACGCCACTCACTGCAACGCTGCTTTTAGCAAGAATAGATTTTTCTATCGCTTCAAAGAAGACCAATCGGCTGCCTTTGCAGGTAAAGTAGTCACTGTCTTTGCAACAGACCCATCAAACATATCCCAGTCAGCTCAGCTATCAGTCTCTAGCACGGCCTCTGTTATTGGCTTGAGGCCACTATGGTACTCAAAACTGCCAACAGGATTTTCGGGCTCCCCGATCGCTTCGCCATTAGTAGCTACTCTCACGGGTCTTTGGGAAAGCACTGTCGTCAATGCTGACGGCAGTATTATTCTCTCAGGCTGGGCGTGCTCTGTGGGCTCTGCGAGCGCAGTCGCACTTAGTGTGTACACCGCTCAAAATGAATTTGTAAAAACATTTGAAACGAATCTTACGATGTCGCCTTCAGAAACTTCGAGCATCAATTCCGCTTGTGCTTCAGGCGCTTCCACCGGAACTTTACGCCGCTTCAGCACTCGAATACAGACCGCACAAGCTTTACAATTTCAAACAAAAGATATTCACATCTCGCTTGCAGAGCCCTTCGTCTCCGGAGTTGCGTACTCGACTTTGCCTCGAGCGGCGGGGGTGTCTTCAGTGATTCCGACACCTGCTGCATCAACAACAGGTGGATCAGCTCCAGGATCTAACGGGGGCACATCTTCGGGCTCGAACACTGGAGGCAGCTCAGCTAGTAGTGGTTCGAATTGGATTTGCTCGCCTACGAGCATTGGCGAAACCTGTAACTTCGCTCAGCATTGCTCAAATGCCGCTCCAGACCCACGCACTGGAGCTCCAGTTTATGTTTATACTGGAGTCCAGACTTTTAATCTTAGTTTAAATATTTCAGGAGACTCTAGTAACCAGCAACAACAAGCCACCGCTGCGACGATAGGCAATACTTCAGTGACCGGCTATACGTTATCCGATATTTCGGGACTAAAATTTATGTGCCTTTCTAATAGCACTACCAAAACCGCAGCTTGGTTTCCGACTGAAGTCAACGTCGCCTGCAATGTGATACAAGAACTTCCTGCGACAGATACTAAGTGCTGTCCTAAAGATCGAAATGGCAACTGTTTAAACCCATCTACACTGGGCGCTAATTGATTTCGCGAACTATTATTTCAGCAAGTAAATAAAGTCCTCTTTAGTGAGAGAGCTTGCACCCTCAAAGCCGCTCTCTTGCACGGCTTCATCCAAACCAAACAATCGATCAAACGATCCTTGTTTTTTCAACTTCAAATCAGCAATGCGCTCTTCGAGTGAGCCCTCTATCAAAAGATTGTAGACTTTGACGTTCTTGGTTTGGCCCATCCTGTGAGCCCGATCTGTGGCTTGGTTTTCGACAGCGGGATTCCACCAAGGCTCAAGATGATAAACAACCGAGGCTTTGGTCAAATTCAAACCGACTCCGCCGGTCTTCAATGTCATCAGCATAACACCAGGCTCAGGGCTGTCCTGAAAGGCCGAGATCAAACGCAATCGCTCTTTTGAGCTCACGCTCCCCTGCAGAGTAAAGGTCGGAACTCCCAATTTTTTGAGCTCACGTTCAATACGTCCGAGAGTAGAAAGAAACTGCGTGAATACGATCACGCTCTCTTGGTTCTCAAGATGATCCTGCAAAGAGTTTAAAAAATGCTCTACCTTGGCAGGTTGTTCGTCAAAAACAACTCCAGGAACCGCCGCAGGATCTGAGCAGATTTGCCGCAAACGCATGAGAGCAGCAAACATAGCAATCTGTGCTTTGCGCTCGCCCTGGTCTTGAATCAGCTCCTCGACTTGGCGAGAGAAAGTCATAGCCATCTTTTTATAGATTTCTTTTTGCTTTTCACCAAACGGCAAGCTGATTTTTTGAATGGTTTTGTCAGGCAAAGACAATTTAACCAGAGCTTTAGTTCGACGTAAAAGCAAAGGCTTCGAAATTAATTTCAACTCACGCAAAGAATCCGCACTGACTTCACGATTAAAATACTCTTTACGAAATGAATCGACTCCACCCAAGCAGCCCGGGACTACAAGGTCGCAGAGAGAGAAAAACTCAAGATAGTTGTTCTCCATAGGTGTACCCGTTAAACACACTTTAAACTGTGCTTTGAGCTTTCGCGCTGAAACAGCTCGCAAAGACGTAATGTTTTTTAAATTCTGAGCTTCGTCAAATGCCAAAACATTCCAGTCTTGCGCCTGAAAGAACTCAGGGTTTTCATTGAGCAAACCGTAAGTCGTAATCATAACGACAGGCTCACTCTGGGCCAATACCGCTTTCAGTTCTTCTTTCTGAGAGGACTGAAACACACGCACTGGCAAATCTGGAGCGAATTTTTTGCGCTCGTCCATCCAGTTATAAACAAGCGAAGTCGGAACTACGATCAAAGACTTATTGAGCTGCCCGCGCTGCTGCAAACTGATTAAGAACGAAAGCACCTGAAAGGTCTTACCGAGACCCATTTCATCGGCCAAAATCGCACCGAGTTTCAGTTCGTAAAGATCATGCAGCCACTGCGCTCCTTCAAACTGATGAGGCAAAAGAAGCTTCTGCATTGACTCTGGCAAAACAATACGATCAACGCCTAAGCCCTTATCAAAGTATTCAAAGATGCGCTTCCACTCGCCATCGCCTTGTACAGCAATGCCTTGCGCCTTTAGCATCAAAAGCTCTAAAGCCTGCGAACGTGGCAAGCGATAGACCTTTTCGCCAAAGCTGTTGTGCTTTACCGATTGCTGAGTGCTTTTGATTTTATTCCAGAACCGCTGCAGCGATTTGAGTGAAGGCATTTGCTTTTTATCAATGCGATATACCTGCCCTTGATACTCAATAAAACCTACTTGCGGACCACCGCTTCCGCCCTGGCCAAAATTGATTTTTACCTCTTCAGGTAAAACTCGCTGGCCATTAAAAAAGATTTGTGGATGCAAATCAAACCAATTGCCGTCTTCTTTTTCAGCGGATTGAGTAACAGAAAAAATAAATTCAAAAGGATTGTCTTGGCCTGCCAATGGCGTTCCATTGAGCTCAATGTCGACGCCCTGATCATTCAAATCAAAAAGCAATGCAATCAGGTATTGGTCATAAAGGCCAATATCTACCCATTGCAAAGGCAAGATAAGCACTGATTTTTGCGCGGCCATTTCTTCAGTGACAATTTGCGGTGAAGTCCAAGATGGCAAAGTTTGAATAAACTTTTCGCTCATCGGAGCCTGAGCTCGCATCAAAAACTTACCTTGGCTGGATTCAATAAAATACAGAATCAAAAAACGCAGCAGTGGCAATACCTGCGACTGTGTGTTTTGAATTTCAATCACGCTGTCATTTTGAAAAATAACTGAGCGATCATCGATCAAAGAGTGAAATGTCTTTTCGATGAACTCATAAAAAAGCCCCTGAACTTTAACCGAAACCAGCTCCTCAAAAGGAACTGCCGATTTGCCGAGCAAAGGTGGCACAGAGTTTTGCAAATACTTAACAACCTTCTGAAACTGCATGTCGGCCTCAGGAGATTCTAAGTCATCGACAAATGCTATCGCTTCACCAGAGCTCATCGGCTTTTTGAGAACCCAGTTGATCAACTCAAAAAGACAAAAAACAGCCAGGCCCTGATGTCGAAGAAAAAGCAAATCGTTGGCACGGAACTGCGCCTTGCGCGAAGCCACGTCTTTGCGTTCGACTTGAAAAAAGTGACCAACGCCGCCCCAAAAAGCCGACATCGCAGGCAAAAGCGAAGACGGAAAGTTGCGATGCAAAAGCCCTACGGACTCCATAGAAAAGGCGACAGCCATTTGCAGAGATCCATCAAATTCACGGATTTTAAGCTGAGGTTTAAAATCAGCTCCAGTGACTTTTGAATAGTTGACGTAAAATACTTGCTCAGTCCCCACGGCTTGCTCGATGCGAGCAAGAGACTTCGTTATCGTCAAAGACTCAGTCTCGGTCGTCACAAAGCGCGGAATCCAACCAAAATTTTGCGCTGACAAAGAAACGGCCTTTTTTTCAGCCGGAAGAATTTCGGCATTCACCGAAAAAGGACTGTGCGCTGGATTATGAAAAAACACCTCGAGCTCATTCAGAGCCTCGACTGCACGAAGACGTAAAACTCCCGCGGGGCTGTGATGCTCAGTGCCCTGCCAAACTCGAATCCTCGCAGCATTGGGCACACCAGGTTCTGCCATGACGGTAGCTGCTAATGGCAGCTCCTTCAGAAATTCAACTTCCTGAATATGATAGCCCTGGCGTGGCGACTGATCAGCAATGCTCCCC
>CANCBY010000125.1 GCA_947374445.1 Pseudobdellovibrionaceae bacterium | reverse complement strand
TTCCAGTCATCCATGCGTTCAATGTAAATATTGGGTTGATTGACAACGGTTTCGTAAGTATCAAGAATATTGAAATCCAGATCAGTAACAATTGCAGCAACTTCAATGATGACTTCTTTGTCGACATCAAGGCCGGTCATTTCACAGTCAATCCAGAGAAATTTTTTGATATTGTTGATGAATTTGGGAGGAGTGTTCATGAGAGAGCCTTTTTGCAGCGGTTTTAGAGTATCTTTGCGCTTTAGGCTCTCTTAAAATGCAAATTTTTACAAAATTATTTTTAAATTTTATCTATTGCAGAGCGGGGCTCAATCGTAAAATAGCCTTTTGTTGATTTGAGAAGCTTGGAGATGAATTGTGGATTCCTGGGTCCATGATATTCTGTCCAGTGACCTCTTCGGGTGTGTCGTCTAGAAAATCAAAAACTTTTCCGATCATTGGGTAATCATTGTCTACCGTGTGAAAAAGTCCCAAGTAATGACCCAGTTCATGGGTTAGGATTTTAGCTTGGCTCGAGAGGTCTACGGTCGGAGCGTCAGTACTAGCATACATAGAGACAAAGCAAGGATGAGGGGGTGCCGCTCTCGCGCCGGGGCCGCCGATGCAAGCCAATCCATTAATGGGTTTATTTTGGTACTCCATCTGCGGCATCAGATAAATATTGATAGAATCTGGGGAGTTGTTTTGAAGAGCGATAGTTTCCATATCCTGTGGCAGCTTTAGATCTTTGGTGATTCTTTTAGGCAGCAAATTAATCGAAAGGACTTCGAGCTGAATTCCTGCTTTAAAGAATTTATTTTTTGTCTCAGCGAGGAGCTTATCAATACGATTTGTATCTGCGCTCCAGTAGGTTTCTGGCGAGATCCAAACACGGACTGCGAGTTTATTTTTGGCTAGATCTGCATTGGTTTTTTGGACGATCACAAAGCTATTCTTTTTTTTCAGAGGCTCTGTCTGATTTAAGATCCGCATCCTCCATTTGCCCGCAGTGGGCGAAGGCAACTTCGGATTATTAGGGACAATCAAAGTCCCCATGCCGTGAACTACGGCTTCGGACCGGTTGGAGCTCAGCACATTTCTGAGTACGGGCTGAGAGTAGGCATTGAGTGTTGGGCTTGAGCCACTTTGCACATAAACCTGGCCGTTAGGATCAATCAAATCTGTGACTTGGATCAAGGTTTCGTTAGAACCCGAGCTTAAAATTTGAAAGCTTGCAAGGCCTTCTGGCACTTCAAACTCAGTCCACTCACTCAGCCAAAAATTGTTCTGGAGAACGACAGAAATATCGTGAGGCGGGCTTTGTGCTATAGTGATATTGGTTGTGAATCCAAATAAAATCAAGAATGAGAGGCGTTTGAAAAATGAGTTTGAAAATAGCTTTTGCATTTCATTTTGTAAGTTCAAATTATGGGCTTGCTGAGAGGCTATGGATTGCAAAAGGACTCAGTGTTTTGAGTTTTATTTGAGCTTTGTCAGACGCCTGTCAAAAAGTTTAACAGGGGTGCCGTTGAGCGACTCGATGTCGAGATCATTGGCAGAGTTTCTCTTTCAAGTCGATTTACCCTAACTTGAGTTTGGCTCGATTCGAGCTACTTAGCTCACCGAACATTATTCTTGGTGAATAATGGGAAATTAATCCTAATAATATAGGACGGTAAATATTAGGTTTGGCAAATTCAAATGCCAAACCTGTTTGTTTGAAGAGGTATCGTAAAACGATAAGGATTTATGCGGGCATTGGTAAAAAAAGCTGCATTTCAATTTGGCATACTGATGCTTTTGTTGTCGGGATTGCAAGTTTTTGCATCAGAAAGCTTGCGTCTTCAGTACGGGCGGTTGGTGCCTAGCTGGCAACGAGATTTGCTTGATGGAGACTTGCGCCTTTTAGGTCAGGTCAATTGGCAGGATTCCGATGGCGAGCTAGCTCGTGTTTTTGGACTTCATGAGACCAATGGAAAAAACTTAGAAGCTTGGTTGCAACAAAGAGCTCGCTATATTGTCGATGAAAGATTCGATACTCCCAGCAAATCGCTTGTTGTTTTGGCACCTAAAGTTGTTTACGTTTTAGCTTCGGACTTAACTCCAATTGATAGCTACAAGAATAAAAAAACAATTGATAATTTGAGCAAGACCTTGCGCGCTCGCGCGATTGATAACTCACGCAAGAACTCAAATTTGCAAGTCAGCACCACAGGCAAGGTCATGATGGCCAATGTGACATCGCGGATATTTCCGTACTTCCGTTATAAAAATGCATTTATGGGTGTCAAGATTGATGGCGTTGGAGTGGTTGCGATTGATTCTTCACAGGTAGGAATTTTTCGTGTGGGCGAAGGTTTGTTTGGTTATAGCAAGCTTGAGCAGGGGACTGACCCACGTCGTAATTTTGCCAATCGCATACGAAGGCTTCGAACTTTGGTGCATGAGTCTCGTCATGGAGATGGCAATGGTGATAGCGGAACTTTTCCTCACATTCAGTGCCCAGAGGGCCATGAGTTGGAAGGTCTATATGCTTGTGATGAGTCGGCCAATGGGCCTTACCGAGTGGCTGCATTGTTGATGCAGTCGGCACTCGAAGGCTGCCAAGCTGACGGGAGCTGCCCTGTCGAGCAGGCCGAAATCATGAAGCTTGTATTGGCTTCAGATTTGTCGCGCATTCTTTCTACCCTGAAAATAATGGGTATTGATGGCAAAGAGGTACAACCCTTGGAATATGATCCAACTCCAGAAATTGTTGAGGCGATTAAGTGAGTAAGAGAGCATTAAGGCTGGCGGTAGCAGTAGTGCTGATTTTAGTTGTCGGTTATTTTGCCACTTTAAAAAAATCACAGCAAGTCACTGAGCCAGAACCTGAGCCGGCTCAGATGCAGTCGGCAAGGCCCCAAGTGGTTCCAACTTTTGAGCCGCAACAAGGGTCTTCGGCGGCTCCAGCAGAGACCGTTAAAACCAACGATTTGAGCAAGAATTCTGAGCGCGAACTGAAGCTTCGATTTGCCGAGCAGCTCTCCGAGCTCGCAAAGGCCTTGCCTACAAGAGATCAAATGAAGAAAAAGACTTTTGAGGAAGTTCACGACACACCACAAGAAGTTTTGGACGCGGGAGCTCGGCTTGGGAATCTTAAAAAAATATGGCTTGCAACACCTTTATTGAAGCCGCAGGCGCAGGCCTTTTACAAGGCGTGTGCTCTGAGCGTCAACACAGTGACTGCGATCCGTAGCCTCTGCCTGGTGAATGCCCGCGCCCTCACTCAAGAGCTGGGGCTATCTCCGCTTGATGAGGCCGCAATCCCGCAGGCAATTAAAAGTATCGCGAATCAAATTCCGCGCTGATTCTCTGCACTAATTGTCAGGCACTTCGAGCTTGAATCCTCTCTTTAGTCGCGAGAGAATTCGCCCATGGAAAAACTCAAAGCTCTCGTCTGTGGTGCCTCTCAAGGTATCGGTGAAGCAACGGCAAAACATCTAGCAGCAGCGGGAGTGCAAGTTTTTGCGCTGGCTCGCAGTCAAGAAAAGCTCGAGCGGTTAGTGCGGGAACTGCCGGGCGGCTCACAAGCAGGTCATCGAGCGGTGGTGCAAGATCTGGGTGATTTAGTCGGCCTTAAGAATCAAATCACAAAACTCATGGCAGAGGTTGGGCCGATTCAAATTTTGGTGAATAATTCCGGCGGTCCTAAAGCGGGGCCATTGCTTGAGGCTGATGACGGCGAATTTTTGAAGGGCTTTACCGAACATGTTTTAGTGAGTCAAAATTTAGCAAAGCTATTGGTGCCAGGGATGAAAGCGCAAAATCATGGACGCATCATCAACGTGATCTCGACTTCGGTCAAAGTTCCTATTCCAAACCTTGGGGTTTCGAATACTATTCGTGCAGCGATGGGGAGCTGGGCAAAGACTTTGTCGCAAGAGCTTGGCGCTTATGGCATCACTGTGAATAATATTTTGCCAGGATACACAATGACTCCGCGCCTTGATTCTTTACGTAAGGCTACCGCTGAAAAACTCAAAATTTCTGAGGCGGATGTTGAAAAAAATTGGAAGAGCCAAACTCCCACCGGAAAATTTTGCACGCCTGAGGAAGTAGCAGCCGCTATTGGATTTTTGGCTATCGGGGCTTCAAGTGCAATCACAGGAATTAATCTTCCGGTGGATGGTGGGCGCACTCCCGTTCTTTAAGTAGAGGATTTTTGAAAATGCGAACATACGATATTTTTCTTTCGATCTGCCAAACTGAAGTCGATGGTTTTTTACCAAGTGAACGGCAGATGTTTAATAGTTTTTTTGACCAGATCCGTTTGTCAGACCAGCTGGGTTTTGGCACAGCTTGGGTGGCTGAGACGCATCTATCATGTCAGGTGCAAAAAGAGAATCCAGGAGCCGTGATTCCGCACTTTCGCGGCGAGATTGGCCTAAATACAGATATCCTTCAGGTAGCGCACAAAGTGTTTGCCCAGACCAAAAAGATCAATATTGGTTCAGCTATTCGAAATATTATTTGCAATGGCGGACCGATTGCGCACGCCGAAGCCTTGCGAACTTTTTTGACTTTACATAATTTAGAAAATTCTGAGTCTCGCAAAATTGAAATCGGTTTTGCAGCAGGGCGCTTTCCGTTTTCGAATACACCTTACGGCTTTAGACCGCAGAGTGAGCTTGAGGCCTTAGCGTGGGATGTAATCAAAAATAAATACTTTCAAGAGGGCACTGAGGTATTTTTGCGGCTTTTGCGCGGCGAAAAAATTTCTTCGAAAGATATTTCAGATCGCTATTTGACTCCTCAGGACTTTCGCGAGCCCGAACTCTGGCAAAAGGTAAAGACCTTGGCCGGGACATCTTCTCAAGACCGTGTACTTTTGCCTCATCATTGGAATTTTGAAAAGGTCGGAGTGATTCCTTTTGAGACGGAACTAAAAAACTTAAGCCTTACCATTGGTAGTCATGATCCGGAGACGCAAATTTTAGCCAATCAGTTTTTGCCGGTGGGAGTATTTAATTTGTCGATCACTCCTCCCGCGGTGATCGAAGAGACCCACGCGCGAATGAAACAGAATTTTCACAAAGATGGAGGTGCTTGGTCACGAGCTAAGATGCCTCGCACTGTGATGCTCTTTTTGGATCAAGATCGCGGTAAAGCCAAGGCGATGGCAGAGCGTGCTTGGAAGAACTATTGGACGGCAATGGAGAACACTCTTGATCCTAAAAAAGTCGAGATGGCGGTCGGCAATACAATTGCTGGTGATGCTGCCGAGGTCAAAGACTTGATCGCGCAAAAATATCATCCGGAAGATCGCTTGATGCTTTGGTTTGATTTTAATCATCACGACAATGAGGCTGTTCAAAAATCAATGCGCACGTTTATGGAGAAAGTGGCCCAATGATGACAACGACAAAAGTTTTAAATTTTATTGATGGCCAATGGTTAGCACCCAAAAGCAATGAGTACCTCGAAAATTTTAATCCAGCCACCGGAGAAGTTTTTTCGCTGCTAGCTGATTCAGATCACAGAGATATTGATCAAGCGGTTGAAGCCGCACAAAAAGCGTTCAAGAGTTGGTCTAAGACCTCCCCAGAGGATAGATCGCAAAAGCTTTATAAACTTGCCGATCTCATTGAAAAAAATATCGACGACTTTGCAAAGCTTGAAAGTAAGGACCAAGGAAAACCTTGGTATATTGCAAAGCAAATGGATATGGCTCGCGTAATAAAAAGTTTTCGATTTTTTGCTGGTGCTATTTTGCATTCAGAAAACGAATGCAATGTCATGGACGCCGAGAGCATGAATTACGTTCTCAGAAAACCTGTGGGCGTTGCAGGTTTGATCTCTCCCTGGAATCTTCCTTTGTATTTGTTAACTTGGAAAATTGCTCCCGCACTTGCCTTTGGTAACACGGTCGTGTGCAAACCCTCTGAGTTCACTTCGATGACTGCAGCAAAGTTCTGTGAACTCTTAGCTGAAGCAGGAATTCCTAACGGCGTGGTTAACATGATCTTTGGGACTGGTGCCAAAGCAGGTGATGCTTTGGTCA
This sequence comes from Pseudobdellovibrionaceae bacterium, assembly GCA_947374445.1. Lineage (GTDB taxonomy): Bacteria > Bdellovibrionota > Bdellovibrionia > Bdellovibrionales > Bdellovibrionaceae > CANCBY01. The sequence continues at coordinate 1,010 of CANCBY010000125.1, read as the reverse complement.
AGCATCCAAAGGTGCCGTTGATTTCTTTTACCGGCGGCTCAGAGACTGGCAAAAAAGTCATCCAGTCCTCAGCTGAGCATTTCAAAAAGCTCAGCCTTGAGCTAGGGGGTAAAAACCCCAATATTATTTTTGCTGATTGTGATTACAAAAAAATGCTGGCGACAACCTTGCGTTCGAGTTTCTTGAACCAAGGGGAGATCTGTCTTTGTGGTTCTCGCATTTATGTTGAAGAAAGTTTATATGAAAAGTTTTTGCAGGACTTCGTCAGAGAGATCAAAGAATTAAAAGTGGGAGACCCCAGTCAAAAAGACACCTTTATGGGGCCTTTGATTTCGGCCCAGCATCTTGAAAAAGTGCAATCAATGATCAATACAGCTCGGGACGAAGGTGGAAAGATTCTTATGGGCGGGGGTAGGCCCGAGCTTGCAGCCCAATTTAGCAAGGGATATTTTTTAGAGCCAACGGTGATTGTCGGTCTTGCAGAAAATTCTACCTGCATGCAAAGAGAGATTTTTGGTCCCGTGGTAACGGTGTCGTCATTTAAGACCCTCGATGAAGTGATCGAAAAAGCCAATGGCGTGAGCTATGGTTTGTCGGCTTCAGTTTGGACTTCAAATTTGAATACAGCTCAAACAGTGGCAAAAAATTTGGATGTAGGCACGGTCTGGATTAATAGTTGGATGAAGAGAGATTTGCGGGTCCCCTTTGGCGGCATGAAAGCCTCAGGCCTTGGTCGCGAGGGTGGCAGGCACTCCATGGATTTTTATACAGAGATGGTCAACGTCTGCCTAACAACAACTTGAGAGAAAACGAGCAAGCATCATGGATACAAAAAAAAACAACACGGGAGTAGGTCAGATTGTAGCCGCGTGTTTGGCTCCTCATCCGCCACATTTAGTTTACGCCGAAAATCCACCGCAAAATGAGCCTAAGGCCGAGTGCGGCTGGGAGACTTTGCGCTGGGGCTATCATCGCCTGCAAGAGAGTTTGAAAAAAACAGATTACGATGT
>CANCBY010000124.1 GCA_947374445.1 Pseudobdellovibrionaceae bacterium | reverse complement strand
GCCTTCATTTGCTCGGTCGATTCTTTTTCGACCTTTCGCATTTTATCAATTCCAATTTGGGCAAAATCAGGAACCACTTGGTCTTTTTCTTGTTGGAGCTTGGTCACCAGAGTCGACTCTGCCGCGACGAATTTTACGATCGCATCGTCTTCAAGATTGAAGTCTTTCGAAAAAATTCCGTTCAGAAGAGTGATCCACTGTTCTTGCATCTGAGGGCTTGTGAACACAGAATAATAATTGCGAGTGTAGAGAACGTTGTCTGTGTAGCTGGACTTAATGAAGTCACTTTGTGGCGGTTCGAATTTTTTGGAATCGCGCTGTTCTCTTTGCTGGCGTCCAAACTCTTCGGCAGCGGACTCTCCACTCGAGTTGCGGCCAAGCATGATGTTTTCTATGTTTCCGCCCTGATAAATATAGAAGCCAATAGCAGAGGCAGCAATTGCTAAAAGACCCATAGCAGATTTTTGGGCCGTTAGCTTACGCTTTTGAGTTTCTTGCTTTACTAAATGGCGAATGTCGCCTTCGTGTTTTTGAGTGAGCTCAAAGCTTTGTTCTTCGACTGCACCTTGAATCATGTTAAAAACTTCTGTCTTTAAAGCGGGCAGATTCAGTTCATCTGTTGATTTTTTATGAAGCGCTACAAAAAGTCCCTGAATGCGCTCAGAAAGATTAATCATGAACATGGACTTATTGTGTACAATTTCTTCGATGGCTTTTGTTTTCAAAGCTTCTATTTGGGCGAGAGCATCAACGCGCAAGCGATCGATGTCTTTGAGCTCTTTGTCGCGAAGCTTGCTCAGCTCGTCGTCAATACGGCCCCGGCCGGCTTGAAGCTCTGTATCAAGATTTTGGCGCTCTTGCTTGATTTGTTGCTTTAATGTTTGAATCTTTGCATTTTCAGACTCTCTGCTTCGAACGAGTTCTTCGAGAGAAGTTTGTAGGTCCGATTTCTCTTTTGTGAGAGCGTTAATTTCTTGATTTTTTGTCTCGTAGACTTTCTGTTGCTGAGAATGCTTTGCCACTAAATCCATTAGAGCGGCTAGCTGATTTTCGTGCTCGGATTCTTTGGATTTTGTGTTTTCAACGAGTTTATTAATTCTGTCTAAAAATTGCCGTTCTTCAGCTTTGAGTTCGTCAAGGCGCTGCATTTGGCCCGATAGATCTCTTTCTAGATTTTTACGTCGGATAGAACACTCATCTTCAAAAAGTCGAACCTTGAGTTCAAAGGCCTCTTTGTACCTATCTTGCTCTTTTTGGCTGGCGGTTTGAATCTGAGCTTTGAAACTTTCGTTTTCAGTCTTGAGACGGGCAATCTCTGTTTTTTTATGATCTTCAAATTTTTCGTATTGAAGGTCTACTTGCACCTGTACTTCTTGGATGAGCTTTTTGGCTGTTGCCTCTGATGCCAAATTCAGCTGACTTGCTTTGTACTCGGCTGCTTCTAATGTTTCGCGAGCTTGCAATTGAGCTTCATCAATTGCATCTTTTGCTTTTTGTAAGGCATCAGAAACGATTTTTTCAGCTTTGAGAATAGATTCAGTGATGCGATTTTTATTTTGAACTTCAACTTCGTTTTGGCTTGCGGCTATTTTAGAACGGGCTGTTTTGATGAGCAATTCAGACTCTATCTCAGAGTCGTGAAGCATCGATTTAGCTTTTGAATTTGCTAGGGCTGTGATCTCTTGAGATTTTTTTGTGGCGTCCTCTTGTATTTGCGCAGCGAGGTCTTCATTTTTATGTTTTGTCTCGGCGAGAAGTCGTTTTTCTTCTTCATCGAGACGAGATATTAGGTCTTGAAGCTTTTGCTCTCCGGCTGAAATTATATGAATCGCCTTTTTTTCAGCAGCAGCGATTGTCTCTGCAGCTGTGGAGTCGGCGGAGGTAAGTGTGATTTTTGCTTTTTCTTCCGCTTCTGTAAGCAGTGCTCTTGATTTTTGTTCTGCGGACTCAATAGAAGAAGTGGCTTTGCTCTCAGCGTTTGAGACAATAGCTTGTGACTCGGCTTCAGCCGACTCGATTCTTTTTTTGATTTCTATTTCGGCGACTTGTTTCAGCTGCAGAATATGCAGTTCATTGGCTTCAGTGGTTGTTTTGATTTTTTCTTCAGACTCTCTAAGAATTTTACTGTTTTCGGACTGAAATTTTTCCGTTTCAGATTTAGTAAATTCTTTAAAGCCTTTTACGAGGCCTTCATATTCATCAAAGAGTTGCTTGTTGCGATTTTTCGAAGTTTCTAAATGGTGTTGATAGTCTTTTTTTACGTCTTCAGGAGCCGATGTTTCGGCAAGATTTTTTAGATCTATCTTTTTTTCAATGTATTCAAGGTAGACGGTGAGCTCCGCAGTCCCTAGGCGAATAGCTTCACCATTTTGATGTAACATAACGTTTTCGACAGGAACTTTTGTTGCTCCCATTTTTGTTCCATTAGCAGAATGGAGGTCCTTGATAAAAATCTGCCCGGATCTAACTAAAACACCCAGATGCTTGCGGCTGACTTGTGAGTCAGCAATGACAAAATCACATTCCGGTGATCGGCCGATAGTAAACTTATCGGCAGTCACCAGAAAGCTTTCGGATTTGTCTTTGCGTTGAATCCTGACGAGGCAGGCATTCCAACTCATATTCACCTCAAGTTATACATTCAAAACACAATCACGTTAGTTCAGCCATACAGCACAAGTTAGCATCTCTTCGATTAGGAAGCTTGCGGCTTGCGAGTTGAGTCCAGATCTCTGACTCGAATGGTACCTGCCACCGCCGATTTGATCGATTGCTCGGCGAGAGCCTCAGCTGGATCTCTGTGCTCGTCAAATTTTCCACCTTCGCGAGGGTAGTCATTGCTAGAGCTGCGATACCAAAGAAGATCTAGAGAAGCTTCAAAACGATCAATCATTTCTGCAAATACTTTGTCGGGACTCATCAAAGTATTTGCAAAAGTTGAGATCACCGAAAAGAAGATACCAATGATCGAGCTATTCATAGCGAAAGAAATTTCGTACAAAAATTGATCCATGATTTTTTTAGTAACTTCCATATTCGAAAGATCCATCTGTCCTAAAGAGGGGAGACCTTTAACGATTCCTAGGAATGTTCCAAAGATACCGCCGATGACAAAGAGACCAGGCATAATTTGCAGCACATCATGAACGTGCGAAATTGAAATCAAACCAAAAACTCTATTGAAGCAAGGATTTTGCTGGAATGTTGTCTTAGTGATATTTAAAAGTTTTGGATTTCCGTTGTTCCATTTAAGAAACTTAAGTTGCTTTAAGATATCCTTCACGAGCCATGCACAACCTTGCTTGATCAAGAAAAGTCTGTCGCCTGTGGCCATGACTTGGTCACCTTTGCGTCTATGCAGGCGATCTCGCACTTCAAATATTTCATAGTAAGTTCTTTCGAGCACTCGTTTGGTAACGACATAAAATGAATAGTCACCTGGCTTAGAAGGATCTTCGTCCTCAATAAACTGGTGCACGCGTTTTTCAAATTCTTTTGCAAACCAGTCATGGCGCTTAACAGTGTAGTAGATCAGAGCTCTCATCGTGAGGCCTACGACAAAGGCAACGGCCATAAGTGGCAACAAAAATGTGATGGCAAAACTCAGCACATTTTCGGTCATGAAGTGAATAAATGTAGATGACATAGTAACTCCTTATTAATTATCAAATCCAAATTTAATGATGACCCGTTGAGCTTTTTTGCAATCGTATTTATCGCAAAACTCTCCACGGCTCTGGTTGGCGATGCCTCTGAGATTTTTTGAATCCGACAAAAAGCTTCGGCCAGTCACTTTAACTAGAGGAATGAGTTCTTTTTGGTGAGCGAACTGCATCTTGTTGGTATCAAATATTTGTTGAAAGATAGATTTTGCGCGGGCGTAGCTCAAATCCAGATTGAAGTCGACGGCTTTACGATCTTCTGGTTTAAGAGTGTTTGGATCTACAAGTTTGCCTCTGTAGGTCGGAGACGCAAAACCAACGATTTCAACGTTTTTGACTTTGGCTTTAACGTTTGGATTTTCGAGGATTGAGGCTGCATAGATAGGAAATGCTTTCTGCAAAATAGAAATCATTTCTGGTTTTAGCTCGGCGCGACCTGAATCAAAATAATGATCTCCAAAATCAAGCATGACGTCGCCTGTCTCGGGGTCTACGTCAGCCTTAATACCAGCTTTGGCAAAGCCTCTTTTGATTTGTGCCGCAAACTCTTTTCGGGCGTTAGCCTCCGCAAGGGCTTTTACAAGCTGGCCCTCGGTCTCTTTCATTTTTCCATTTAGGCCAGAAATTTGTTGAGCCAGCACTTGGGCTTTTGCATCGGAGGCGGCACGAAACTGAGCTTCACGGCGAGTTTTTTCATCACCAGAAACTTTTTCAGCCGCAAGTTGCTTTTCGAATTCGCCCTTTTCTTTGTTTCTTTGATTCTCATAGTCTGATCTTAATTTGCCCATGCGCGATTCGTAGTCACCTTTTGATCTTTCAAGAGCTGATACCAGGTTTTTAGTTTGGGCTTCTTTTTCGTTCAACATGCTTTTTGTGGTTGAAAGTTCAGAAGTCGCCTTGTTAAGAGCGGAAGCGACCTGCTGTTTTTCGGCCTTGAGGCCTTGGATAGCTTGTTGGCTCTCGGCTTTTAGGCCTTGAATCTTTTGTTCGTTTTCAGATTTTAAGTTTTGCACGACTTCTTCATTTGAGTTCTGAAGTTTTGCGACTTGAGCCTCAAATGCTTTTTTGCTCATGTTATGAGCCTTGTAAGCACTGCGAAGCTGCTTAACACGTTTCGCAAGCTGGTTATTAGCCTGATCGATTTTTCTTTCGTTATCGGCAATTTGCTTTTTATTTTCTTCGACAGTTCCGTGGAGCTCTGTGATCTCTTCTTTGTTTTCACGGATCTCGTCATTTTTTGATACGATGATGTCATCCCTTTTTTTGATTCTGGTTTTAGCAATCATATTGGCATTGATCATATTGCGGACCATTTGCTGGTATTGATTGAGAGCAGATTCTTTTTGGTCATTTTCAAGCGCTTGTTGTTTTAACTTTTCAGATTCAGTCTTAGCGTCTTCTTTGAGAAGATCGAGTTTTGAAAGAAGATTCTGATAGACCTTTTCTTCTTCGGGAGTTTGATCCGCTTCTTTTTTGATACTATTGTAAACCTTGAGCTGATTTTGTAGATCTTGGACTTCCATTGTCAGGCGTTCTTTTTCGATTTGCTGCTGAAGACCTGTGGTTCCAGAGCGCAAGCTCGCAACAACGTAGAGAAGCAAGAACACAACACTGAGGCCCATGAATAGATCAGAGTAAGATGTCCACTGATTACCGTGGTCTTCATGTGCTTTAGAATTTTTGTATTGAAATGCCATAAACCCAACCTTCTAGGAAAGTTTTCGGCAGGTGAGGGTTTCAGCTAAATAGCATTTGGCCTTCAGTCGAGTCCAGAAAACGACATAAAATTAAGGACTTACTCGATCCTCTGAGATCTTCTCAAATTGAGACAGTTCCTTCATGTTTGGACTTTATGGATTTTAGATTCAGGCCGATAAAGCAACTGTGCAAATAGAAAAATTTAAACCCAAAAAGGGGGATTCATGACACAGTTTGATTTGCCAGGACTTTTTGAATTTTTGCAACAAACTCCAGAGCAAGGCCTTCGCAAGATGTTTGTTGATGGCAAGCCGATGACGGAGCCTCATTTTAATCTTTTGATTAAAATCGTGCGCAACTGCTCAAGTCAGCAGTTTTGTGAGCATGTTGAAAAGGGTGATTACCCGAAAATCAAAATGGGCCCTTCAGAACAAAAGCTGAAAGAGATTTTTTGGGCAGATTGCTTCAAAACATTTCAGTCGCGTGGAATTTTAAATCCAGCGGCGCCGAAGGCTGCCTAAAGAGCAGTCCTCAGATATTAAGCTGCTTACTAAGGCAGCTCAGCGGCCAGTTGCTTGCTAACTATTTCATACGTATTTTTCGAAAGTCCACTTTGTGCCATTCTTTGTAGCTCAACGTGGGCTTTTTTCTTTTGGTCTGGAGCGAGTTTTTGCCAAGTATCAAATGCGCCAGCCACTCGTGTTGCGACTTGAGGATTGATTTTATCTATCGCAATAATCTGATCGGCCATAAATTTATAAGTTGGATTTTTTTCATCATGAAAGCGAACTAAATTTTCACCAAATCGCAAAAGCACGGCATACACACGGTTCGGGTTTTTAATATTAAAGTCCGGGTGTTTCATCAGCTCAACAACGGTTGCAAAGGTCTCGGTCGAAGTCGAAAGTGCTTGAGTCTGAAACCATTTGTTAAGGACTAAAGATTCGTTTTTCCAGCGCTCATAAAATCCATGAATAGCAGTACTTCTTAGCTCTTTGGGTTGATCTACTAAAATAGATAGCGCAGCAACTTCGTCCGTCATATTTGCCGCATTTTGTTGCTGCTGAACAGCCAGCGGAAGATGCGTTTCTATATGACAAAGGTATCTGAGAGCTAAATTTTTAAGTCGTCTGCGACCAAAATCTTTTGCACTTTTAGATTGCGTATTAATTCCGTGAAATTGCTTGTACAAAGATATTAGAGATACTTCTAAGGCCTGTGCAATTTGCTTCTGAAAGTTCGAACGAGCGTTGTGAAGTGAGGGGCCGTCAATCATTGCGAGGCTTTGGCTGAGATACTCATTGTCGGGTAAAGTGAGCAGCGCGGCCCGGAAGTCTTCTGGCAAGTCGGTGTTTGTGACTAATTCGCCCAAAGCCTCAAGATAGCGCTTATCAATTTTGTTCGCGGTGTCTTTAAGCAAAACTTTGAACTGCTCGGCCATGATAACTTGTGAGGCCTCCCAGCGATTGAACGAATCGGTGTCGTGTCGGAGCATAAATATGTGTTCAGCCAGAGAGCGTTCAAAATTAACAGTGATCGGTGCTGAGAACTGTCTATTGATTGAGAGATGAGGCCGTGATTTTAAGTACTTGAAAACATAGCTTTGTTTTTGCTCTTTGAGATGAATGAGCTTTTGTCCTTCGGAATTCACAGCAACTTGTGGATGAGTGAACTCAAGTTCA
>CANCBY010000123.1 GCA_947374445.1 Pseudobdellovibrionaceae bacterium | reverse complement strand
AAGCTGCAGGATATAGCGTTGAGATGACCAACAGACTATTGGACGGCGAGATGGGCTTAGCTACCGAAATAAAATTTAACCGAAAATAGAAATCGCTGTACACTGTCAATATGGAGCATTTTGAATATGGATAACTTTCTATTTTGGATGCGAATGATTCTTTTGGTGTCTATTTGGATGACCTGCTCTTCTTGTTACAACGCCTTGAGTGGCACCTCCAACACAAAGACCGATCCCGCGCTTTATGAGGACGGCATGAAAGCTCTGAATAGCCTAGATTATGACACGGCCATCGCAAAGTTTGAGGCTATTGGCGTCGACTACGCATCGCAAACTGAAGTAAAAATGAATTATGCTGGCGCCCTTGCAGGCAAATGTGGCTTTAACTTTATCAATTATTTCAATAAACTTGGAGTCTCACCTAGTGGCTCAACTTTCTTATTTTTTATGAATCAGTGGAAGACCACGTCTACATCGGCAAATGCGATGTACTATTCGACAAAACGGCAATACTGCGTGCAGTCGGAAACAGTAGTTAAATCCATCCACCCGAGCGTTAGCGGTCGAGATTCTAGTCAAAGCTTGTTTTTGTTTCTGCTTGGGTTGGCTAAAATTGGAATTTATTTGAAAGAGACCGCAGATCCTAATGGGACTGGAACAGGACAGTGGCCCATTGTCACCCCGAACACCGACGGGGCTTGTCTTGAAGCGAATCTGCCAGCAACGGCAGTGAAAGAAATCATAGCTGGTTTGGGCATGGCATTTTTGAACTTAACGAATATCGCAACGATCCTCTCGGGAGCAAATATTGATACCTCAGCCGTGACGGCAGTTTGTGCGTCCATAACACCAAACCCGTGCTCGTTTGAAAATTCGAGCGAGGTCACGGATACTACCGTGATAAAAGCAATGCGCTCACTCCTCAACGTGTCTGCGACAGGAGTAGTAAATGGAGCGATCTGCCTTTAATAGGCTGATTTTTATTTTTTACTTTAAGCAGCTGATTTTTCTACAGCTACTTCCCAGCCACTTGATAAATAGGACTTCAGTCTATTCTTTTTGAAGTTAAATCCTGTGAGCCAAGACATAATCGGCCATCCTATAACTGTGCACATGACTAAAAATGTCAGCGCCGCACGCGAAAACTGACCATCAAAAAGATATCTTAAAAATGGAAAAAAGAAACCCAAGACATCAAAGCCACTGGCTTCAATCAATTTTGTTTCCTTTGTTTTTGGGTTTATAATCTTAACAACCCCTAAAATGAGCATCGTATTTTGATCCATTTTTTTTCTCCTTTTTTTTGACCCAGGCCTCTATCGGAATTTGCGCAAATTAAAAAACTCAAGAATCTCTCAAGTTACAGGATGGGGCGGCCCAGAGCCTAAAAAAAGAGCCGGAGATAAATCTTCGGCTCCTCATTGGTGATTTAATTTTCTGAAAATTGCTACAGAGCTAAACTTCAGTTTGGACAAGCCATAGGATCGGCTGGTGACCGCTGAATTAGTTCCAATGCTTCGGCTGCACCATTGCCTTTGACCCACATGTCTTTTTCCACCGCTGCAAGTCCACTGCCATTGGCTTGACACTTGTCTCCAAGTTTTTTCACACAGGTGCAATAGATATTTGTAATCTTACTCATCTGCGCGCTCACCAGCGTTTGAAGTTGTTGTGCATTCACGCGATTTCCTTGTGCTGATGCTCGCTGATAGTCTCCGTAAAAGACAACAGATTGAGAATCGACTAAATTAATGTCTTCCTGACTAATTCCTTTGGCTTCTGCCTTTTTCGCAAAATTTGACTTCATCATAGAAGCACAACCAGAAAACAGAATTGCACAAATCATAAATAGTAACGTATGCTTTTTCAAAAATATCTCCTTGTAGTTTGATTTAACGACCGCGTTCTTAGCTTCGGAGAAAGAATTCAATTCTTGTACTCAAGATAAACTCAAGTTTTTCGCTCAAAAATTAAAATTGATTCAGACTTAAGATATACTCAAGAATACGCTGAGATTGAGAAATGGTTCAACCAACCACTTAAGTTCGCTTCAATCATCCCGATACAATTGAAGAACCTTTTTAAGAATGTAATTTTAAAAGTCCAAACAACTAGGAGTAAAAATGTCTACCGCTCAAAAACTGCATGAAGTTCCAGCCTCTCCTCATAATCAAGAGATTCAAGCACCCGTCGCGTCCAATTGGAGTCAAAACAATGCGATCTATTTCACCGTTGTTATTGCGTGCACTCTATTGACCTACTTCCCCCTGGTATTTCCGTTCTCAATTGGACGCTTCGTACTTTATGGAGCTATTGCTTTTTGTCATTACTCTAGAACAAAGAGTGTTGGAATTACAATTCTTCCAATTGTGGCAGCACTCATTGATGTTGTACCGGGCCTGAGTTTGATTCCGTTTTTGCCCTCACTATTTAATGTTGTCGGCCTCGTCTTGGCAGCGATTAAAAAAAGATAAAGTTCGACACCATAGATTTGTTTTCTGCATCAGCCGAGGAGCAACGAATCTTGAGTCTAACTTGAATTATTGAATCCGAAGAATGAGCAACTACAGAGTTCGTCGGCAAGTGACTTTGGCCGGCGTTGTGACAACAGTTGTAGGAAGTACGAATGGAAATTCAAATGGAACAGACACTTCGGCGCAGTTTTCTGGCCCAGAGGGAATCATAGCCGATAGCCGCCTAAAGACGTCTTGAGTTTTTCTTGAGTATTCAACGAACTGATTTGGATGGCGTGACTAAAGTCGAATCGCAATATTGCTTGTTTAGACATCACGCTATGATTTTGAGACAATTTCGATTGGTGCAACCTCTTTATAGACTTTATTTATCTTTTTTTATTTTAGTCCCATGCCTTTGCAGTGCTATTAGCATGCGCGAAGTTTCATTTGAATTTGAAGAAGTCCCTGGCACCACATTTTATGAGATCAACATCACGCCCATTTCTAAAACGACTAATCTTGGTCATATTGACACGCCAATCACTATTAAATCCAAAGAGCCCATGTATTTAGGCAAGCTTTATCCAGGACTATACAAACTAAGGGTAAGGGCCATTGATAAACGGCATGCACATAGTGAATGGAGTGAATCGATGGATATCATCGTGCCGATTCCCGAGTCCGTCAAAATTCTACCTATTGATAAAGCAATTGTTTCGAACGCAAGTACCGATGAAAATCAAAAAATTCAGTTTTCATGGAAGTCCATTGAAGGCGTGACAGAATACCAGCTCACGATTTCTGAAAAAAACAAAACTATCGTACGAACAACCTCCGATACTACCTATGTTGAGAAGCTTCCTGTGGGTGCTTCCTATACCTGGAACGTCATCGGGCTCATCGATTCAAAGCCCGCCGCCAATCCAAGCGAGGGCGGCAAGCTATGGACTTTTAACCTCATGGGGCCAAAACTAAGTCAGCCTCTCATCAAAGAGATTGACCTCGATTCAAATCCAAAAATCGAATGGCAAAACGACAAACAGACGACTAGCACTCTGCTCAATTTGGAAAAACTCAACGCCAAAACAAATGCTTGGGAGCCATTCAAAAAAAACACGAAGCTCGAAGAATCTTCTTTTGAATTTGATAAACTTTGGGGCGGAGGATTCTTCAGAATTTCACTCAAAGCTCAGGCCGAAAACTATAAATCATCAGAGTTAGCTTCACGTGAATTTTCATTTGGCCTTGCTAAAGATCTCACTTCTGTAGACCTTATAAAAGGCAGACTCTTTCCGAAAAAATCAGCGATTGAATTGGCGATTGATCTTACAGGATCTGATATCGAATTTGAGGATATTTTTACGGGCTCAAAACAAAATACCCATTTAGACTTCACCACACTCAAAATAAAATACCAAAAATTCAAGCTAGACTCTAACTGGGGCTTCGAAGTACAAGTTGGCGAAAAAGTTTTTAAAAATAAGAACCAAAGTACTTTGCTCAATAATTTAAATTTTTCAGCAGACTACCGAAAGAGACTTAAGAGTCGTTGGCAAATACTAACTGCCTTCGGCCTTGATTACTCAGAAAAACAATCAAATAAAGGCATTAGCTCTAGCACAGGCTTAAGCATACCTATCCTCAGTGAAAATGGATTTGCCTGGAGGCTCGAAGCACTTCGTTCGATCAACTCGAAATGGAACTTTAGACCTCAACTTAAAATTGTGTCTACATTGGGTGGTCAAACCGATTTCTATGCGACTATTAAACCAAGTATAAGCTATGAAATTATTATCGCTGCTGATTATTTTTATCAGGAAAAATACAAGATTTTTGGCGGCCTAATCAGCAGGGCGATTCGAAGCAACTTCGAAGCCTTAGGATACAAATATACGAGTTCTCAAGATGAAAATGGGGCAACGATAGGATTTGCTCGCGAGTTTTAGACCTATCTTTTAAAGACTTATTGTAAACGAAAAATTAGAAATTTCTATGCCAATTCCTTGCAATAGCTTAATTCAATAGAAATCCTTTAAACACCTTCTGCGACATGAAAATAGGCAAATGATCGATCAAACAATGATAGGATTTTTGCGACCGTTAGAATCTCCGGACACAACGAACGTAGTTGGCAGATGTCTTACTAGCGGTACCGCCAATACCAGGTTGGAAGTTGTAAGCCCATGAAAACGCCGAAGAACTCTCTGTGGACGAATTATAGGTATTAGAATACACAAAACCAGATACATTTTGTGACTGCTGATAAAGAAAGCTGAGCTCATTCTGCGCGGGTAAGTACCAATCCGTGTACCCCCCATAACCACCCGTAGAATTTATGTTATTGCAGAACTGAGCCGCTTGCGCCGAAGCGTAACCTGCTAGCGTTGCTGTTTGAGCTCTTCCATCCGTATAATTCGACATGCCAATTATGGTTGAGCTCTCTGGAGCCCCTGTCGCCCAAGCTCGAGTCACTGTGTCTGTTGCGCCATTGCAAGTGTACGGCGAACCAGCCACGCAGTTTCCCGGTGTCGTGAAGTACTGGCTGCCATTGTAGGTGCCAATATAAATGTTGCCGGTCCCCCAACATGACTTACCCACGATGCAGTCATCGGTTTTATTAATGACGGACCAAACACCACCATTATTCATGAGAGTGATGGATTTAATGTTTTGGCCGCGCATTTCAAGACTCGTAACTCCATTGTCGAAAGCATCTGCCCCGTTAGGTGTGAGAGTCACTGATTGAGCCACTTTGCGAACAATTGTCACGGACCAGCCATCGGCTAATCCTGAAAGTGCTGGCAAATTGACCGTGCCTGAAGCCGCGTTGTTGTAACTAAGGTAATACCCGCCTTGTGTGCTTGTTACTGTGAAGGGTGTGCCAGTGATGTTGGCCCTTTTCATGATCGCATTGGTTAAATCCATCCAAGCACTTGAAAGATAAGTTTCAAGTGTGCCGTTCGTTGAGTTAACGCGAATATCACCGTTAGCGGGTGCTGCCGGTCGTTGCGCCGTGGTGCCTGCGGGAACACGAATCGAGTCTGTTTTTCCACTCATATCCATTGAAACTGCGGGGGCTGTTGTTCCCACACCCACATTTCCGCCAGCAATTGCAAGCAACACATTGCCCTTGGCCGCATTCGATGTACCATCAATCTTGATGTTACCGCTAGCCGATGCCGAGCCATAAAGCTGCGGACTATAAATCGAAGTCCCAGCGGTCATCGTTGTGGCTGCATTAATTGTGGCGCTTGAATAAATATCACCACTTGTTCCTATGCCTCCAGTTATCACCAAAGCACCGCTCGCAGCACCTACGGATGGAGTTCCGGAATTAATAAGCACAGCTCCAGTTGTTGTGACAGGCGCCAAAGTTATGTTTCCGCCTGAGTTTGCAATTGAGCTCACGCTTGAAAGCGCACCCGTGGCAGAACTTAATTGCGTATAGGCTCCGCCATTTTCGGAATAGTAAAAGTGATTTGTGGTTGAGTCATAGTAGATTCTTCCAGTGCTTGCAGAAGACACGGCAGGAGCAGCCATCCCCCGTTGAGTGATCGCACCGTTGACATCAAGCCTCGTGGTTGGAGCAATGCCCACGCCAAAATTTGCCGACGCATCAAGCTTTGGAATTTGGTTCGCACCAATACCAGTATTGAGTGTCGCCACCCCCGCGGCGACAGTCACTCCACTTGTTGCTGCATCGGTATTGAATTGCACAATACCTTTGGCTGCGTAACTGACATCACCTGGAGAACCGCCCGTAGCATCAGCTGCACAAGACCAAACTCCACCCACAAATTTTAAAATGTCATTGGAAACGCAAGGAGTGCTACTGGCTATTGCTGGCGCGGCAAGTGCCGCTAAAAAATCAAACTGATATGGAGTTAGCGTGGTGACACTGCCAGCACCAGAGATCTTAGCAAGATTCAAAATTCCGTAGCCACTCACTTGATCTGCTTGCATAGCAAAGGGTGCTGATTTGATCGACATCGGTGATAGTGAAACAACCGTTCCTCCGTCGTTAAATATGATAGACAAATTTCGATCTTCATTTGCGGTCGGAGAGTAGGTGCTGCCACTCGTACAAGATAGACTACCGAGTGTACCGGCATTGGTAAACACCTGCTTGAGTGTATGCGAGCCACCATCGGTGCGAGTGCCGGCGCCAAAAATTAAGGAGAAGGCGCCGTCTGAATTGGTCATATTGAAATTTTGCACTTCAGACCACAGCAAACAATTATTACTAGGATCAAGAACTTTTAAGCTAAATGCAACAACACCCGAGTTCACAGCTTCGCCTGAAGGCCTTGCGATATTACCGTTGATCGCAAACCCTACGTAAGTTCCAGCCCACAATATTTTTGGAATCATGGCAAAAATAAAGATGGCAGCTTTTATGCAAATATTCTTCATGCGTTAAAACCCCTGCTGCACTTTCACTTTATAGCCTTGAGCTGTGGTCTCTTTAAGCGGGGCAGAAAACAACACTTGTGTTGAAACAACATACCCGTCCGCCGTTTTTTCTTTGACAGTAGCTCCAAGCACTCCGTTTCTTGCCGACGCAACACTTGAAGTGACCTTGCGACCACTTCCTAACCAATCCATCACGACGTTT
>CANCBY010000122.1 GCA_947374445.1 Pseudobdellovibrionaceae bacterium | reverse complement strand
GACGTCACCAATTACGTGATGATCGAACTCGGACAACCTTTGCACGCTTTTGATATGAACGAGATCAAAGGCAAAAAAATTATCGTGTCGCAAGGCCAGCAAGGAGAAAAATTTGAAACTCTGCAAGGAGTGACTCTCACACTCACCGGAGAAGAGCTGATGATCCGTGATGGTGAGCGTGCTGTTGCGATGGCCGGTGTCGTGGGCGGTAAAAATTCTGGTGTGAGCGAAGCAACGACAGAAATATTTTTAGAGGCCGCGTACTTCACTCCGGCGAGTGTGCGCAAAGCTTCGCGCACGCACGGGATCACGACGGATTCTGCTTACAGATTTTCTCGCGGTGTCGATGCGGACAATACTTTCAACGCGATGGAAAGAGCTGTCGAGCTGATCTTGCAAGTTGCAGGTGGCGAGGCCTTGTCAGTGCCGCATGATCATTACCCGCATCCCATCAAAAAAAGTCCGGTGCGCACCGAGATCAAAATCATTTCGGAGCGTTTGGGCTATGAGGCCGAAGCGCCAAGATTTGAAGACTACATGACTCGATTGGGTTGCTTGGTCGAAAAAATGGGTGAAGGCAGTTATCAAATTTTGCCTCCGACGTATCGCTTTGACCTTGAGATCGAGATGGACCTCGTTGAAGAGTACGCAAGGCTCAATGGCTACGATCAAATTCCAGAGACTTTGCCAGAGCAAAGGCTTTCGCCCACACCTCATGATGCGGGTTATTTGCTTTCGCGAAAAACTTCAGACGTGCTCCGTGGTGCGGGCTATTCGCAAGCAGTGAATATGGCGTTCTCAGGCCGTGAGGCGCAAGAAAAATTCTTGGGATCTCTAAATGCTCTTCGTGCCGCAGGGCTTGCGATGAGCGACGTCCCTGTGATGGTGCTGAATCCACTCAATGCTGAGGCCAACTGCATGCGCTCTTCTTTGGTCGAAGGACTTTACCGCAACTCACACCATAATTTTCATCAGGGTGTTGAGGTCGGAAGACTGTTTGAGACCGGAAAAACATTTTCGCTCAAAGAAGGCGGGGAGTTTCAAGAGCATCAGCATTTAGGACTCGTTGCTTGGGGCTATCAAAAAACTTTATGGACTCAAGTGGCTAGCCATCCATTGGTGTTTGAGGTCAAAGCGGCTGTTGAGAAATTGCTCCAGCAATTGCATATAACTTCGTATCAATGGTCGTCAGTGCAAAATCGCGGTGATATCCCGGATTTTATTCATCGCGGGCAGCATGCGGTCTTGATGGTCGAAGGTAAAGCTGTGGGCTTTATAGGTTCTCTTCATCCGTCAAGGCTTGAAGATGATAAGATCCGCGTGCCGGTGGCATTGGCTGAGCTTAATTTGGATTTGCTCTTCAAAGGACAGCCGCGCGGGTTTCGCATTGAAACTTTCTCACGCTATCCTCGTGTTGAAAGAGATCTAGCACTAGTTATGCTAAAGCCTCTCAAGGTGGGCGATGTCGTTCGTGAGATGAAAAAGTCCGCAGGGCCTCTTTGCACTCAGATCGAAGTCTTTGATGTCTACGAAGGTGATAATCTTGCGCAGGGGCAAAAGTCGGTGGCTTTTAGGCTCAGTTACCAAGATAAGACTGCCACGCTGCAGGATTCTGTCGTCAATGACTCGGTGACCCAAGTTTTAGCGGCCCTAAATGCTAAATTTTCGATAACTGTCAGATAAAAACTTGATTGTTTCCGGGTACTTGTCTCAGAATTGAGAAAGACCAGGGAGCATTCATCATGGCGGGCCAAAACATCGGTAAATCAACAATGACCAAGGCGGATATTGTTGAAAAAGTTTATTCCAAAATCGGCTTCTCAAAAAAAGAAGCCTCTGAGCTTGTCGAGCTCGTTTTTGACAGTCTCAAAAACGTTCTCGAAAACGGCGACAAGGTCAAGATCTCGGGCTTTGGCAACTTCGTAGTTCGTGGCAAAAACGAGCGCGTGGGCCGCAACCCCCAAACAGGCGAGCAAATCAAAATCAGTGCGCGCCGAGTTCTTACTTTCAGACCGAGCCAAGTTCTTAAGGCCATGCTTAATGGCGAAGAATACGCACACTTGATCGGAAAAGACGAGGAAGACGATGACAATGATTGATCCTGAGCTTGATCCTTTTCGAGATTCTGAAGAGGACTCGGCTCTAGTAGATAATGAGGCTGGTCGACTTTCTGTCAGTCAATTGCCAACAGAGATTACATCGGACTCTGGATCTGAGCTCGTTCTGAACGATCACTTTCAGCAAGAATTTAAAATGGTCGACGAAGTGTTGTTACTTGAGACCACAGCCATTCAGGTGAGCGGCCCTCAGCGCATAGATAATATCTCTTTGCCTGCCGCTCTTTGTGACGACAAACTTTTAGAAGAACTCAAATCTATCCCAAATAAAATGGGTTTCAAAATCGGCGAAGTGGCCGACATGTTGGGTATTAAGCAGTATGTGCTTCGTTACTGGGAGAGTGAGTTTGATGTGCTCAACCCTAAGAAGGCTGCCAACAATCAGCGCTACTTCACGCGCAAAGATGTTGAGAATGCGTTTATTATTCGTAAGCTTTTGCACCGTGATCGTTTCTCTATTGAGGGCGCGCGCTCGGCGATGAGTACTCTTAAAAACTTCGCCAAAAAAGAAGTCAAAAGAGATCTCGAAATTTCAAAAATTCAAACTCGCTTTGATCATTTTCATGAGCAAGTCGAAGACTTGATTGTTGAAATCCGCAATTTAAAATCTATTTTTGCTTAAGGCCTATTCTTCCAGTGAAGCGCTGTCTGCGCGTGGCTCAGCTTGGTAGAGCGCTTGCTTGGGGTGCAAGAGGTCGCAGGTTCAAATCCTGTCGCGCAGACCAATTTATTATTTAAATAGTTGGCCGAGACCTAAAAATCCCACAGTTCTAAGTAGTTAAAATCATTACGAGTCGAGATCGTCATTTTTTTGAATGGCCTTCTGCGCCCGTAGAAATCCTTGTAGTTCCCTTCTTTTTCCCTGCCACCGCTGCCTCTCATTGGCGAACTTTCGCATAAGTTCAACAAATCTGAAATTCGGCGAATATTCGTCGCCGTTCAATATTTATCAAAAATCCCCAGAGAAAAGAGGTCTTTATGAATCACTATGGAGTCATTTTACGAAAGCTCAGAGAATTGAATCAACTTACAATTAAACAAGCCGCCAGGCAGATAGAGCGAAGCTCAGGATGGATCAGCCAAATCGAAAATGGCAGAGGGGCCGCGCGCCTCAAGGCTGATGAGTTTGAAAAAATCGTTGAGGCCTACAATGGCGAAAAATATCGAAAGCAATTTGGCGGTTGGATTGCTCGCGCAAAGATTCAGGTTCAAGCGCCAAGAGAAGTTTCATTCAACGGTCCAATTTTAAAATATCTTCGCACCAAGGCAAAATTAACTATCGGACAGGCCGCAAAAAAAGTTGGTCTGTCGAATGGGCATCTGTCTGATATGGAAAACGGAGTGAAACAGCTTTCAGATGATCTACGCGACAAGCTGATGCGGATTTACGGATACAGCCCAGCAAGTTTTCGTAATTTTACAGACACAGACAAGCGCGCAAAGAATATTCCAGCTCGTTACAAGCTAAACCTTTTGCTTAGAAAGCTCAACGAGGATGAAGTTGAAAAAGTTTTTGCCTTTGTATTTGAGCAGGTCTGCACCCAATCGAATTAATAACAATTTTTAAGACAGGAGTCACAAAATGAAAGAAATTATCGGAGCAGCAATTTTGATAGTCGGTTTATATGGTGGAACAAAAGCTCTTAAGGAAATTCACAACACAGTTAGGAAAGCTGCGTTGGAGAAGGCGGCAAAGGGGCTACCTCCTCTTACTGCGTTTACGAAAAATTTAGATAAAATGAAAAATCATTGATAGTGTACTATTTACTTGGCCCATTTTCTTAATTTTTCAAGAGATTCTTTTTCGTCGTAGGTCATGTCTTTCCAAGTTCTGCCCGTAAGGTGCTGGTAAGATTCAACGATGGCCTGCACGATTCTTTGTTTTGCAGACTGACTGATCCCAATATCATCAATGACTGTCACAAGCTTTTGTAAGTTCAAAACCTCACGAAGGCCAGATAGTTTACTGACGTCTGATTTGGTAATTTGGATTTGAGATACTGCTCGATCAATTTGATCTTTATTTCCTGGCTGACGAGGATCAACATTGATTTTTTGAAGTAGTTCATTGACCTCTGCCAAAGTTCGCCCTGATAATTTTTCTTGAGTGGCAAAGGCCTGTGGATCATATTGTGCTGAAACGCCAACAACTGAGTTTATCATTTGGGAATTCATTTGTTTAAAAGTTGGCTTTGTTGAAGACAACTTATCATTAGATGAAAGAGTTTTAAGTGTTTCATTCACGGAATCGCCAATTGAAACAAAATTCATGTTAATCTGGACGGAGTTTGGAATTTTCTTTCGTGCCTCTTCAATTCTCTGCATGTCGATCTGAGATCCTCCGTCAGAGAATAGGACCATATTTGCTTTTTGGAAAAGTTTTTCGCGACCTTGGCCAGATTTTGTCTGATAACTTGAAGAAATCAAGCTATAGAAATTTTCAATGACTTTTTGAATATCTGTGCCGCCAGCAGCTTGAGTTCGTAGGTTCATTTTCTTTGCTAAAAAGTTTTGAGCATCTTCTCTTGAAGAAATATGAACACCCTCGTAAATTTTGTCATCAAAAGGGATTAGATAAATTTCGTGTGTTGGTCTTCCAATGGCATCGACCTCGGAAAGGGCATTGTCTGCAAAAGCCATTAGTAAGGAATCCACGGTTTCTAATGGATGACCACTCATAGATCCTGATATGTCGTAATAAACCACCGAAACTTTTCTTTCGATTGGATTCTTTGGATTAGGTACTCTGCGAGTCTCTAAACTTCCCATGGCGAATTGACGACCTTGAAGGGTCGGGGCAAACATATTCTCACCTGGACGCAAATTCCAAAGCATTTTGGCAAAATCAAGAGGGTTTCGAGTAACAATTAAATCTTGTCTCGGCTTGGGAACGATGCTGCGAGTAAGTGTTGGTTCGTCTTTCCATTGGGGCTCTTGTGACGAGTTTAAAGTCATATCCACAAATTCACTAACAGCACCCATTTGTAGAAGTGGTTTTAGTTTTCCAGAAACTAAATCTTGAGCGAGTTTCAAGTTAGATGCAGATCCCAATTGATCAAAATCTTTTCCGTATTGTCGTCTGAGCCACTCTTTAGAGACATTGCCAGGCAAATCTTTAAGAAGCTCTTCGACAACATCAAATTCCTTTGAATTTTTGTGTTTTACCAAATCAAGCTTTGAAGATATTTTCTGAATACTGCTTAAGGCCTCAACTTCGGGTTTTGTGAGATTACGATACTCAGAAAGGGCCAGCAGAAGTCGCTCAGCAATTATTAGTTTTTGCTTAGCATCGCGAGCTTTGTTTTGACCAAAATCAACGCGAATCTCATTTATAAGGTGGCTTAGACCATTAAATTTTGAAAATTTAGCCTCATTTAAGAATCCAGAAATTTTTTGGTCAGATCGCTCAACTGGATTTTTCCAGTTCGGATGCTCTTTCAAACCACGGAGAATTTCTATCGATTCTTCATTAAATTTTGTCGAATGTCCATCGTAGATCAGATGTTCTAAGAGCATCAGCTCATTTCTTTTTAAAATCTTATCAATCAAAGCAAGATGAGATTCATCTTTTTGTCGCTGTGTCGATTTGGCGTGAATCAACTCTTCAATTTTTCGAGTTTCACCATCAACAGGACTGCCGTCACTGTTAGCGTCAGAAGATTTTTTGTTGTCTTTACCGTCTTTATCTTTCTTACCCTGATCTTTTTTATCTTTGCCGTCAGATTCTTTTTCCTCAGCGTCTTTTTTGTCTGAATCCTTATCCTTACTTTCGGATTTCGATTTCTGAGGATTTCCCTGCTCCTGTTTGTCCTTTTGCTGCTGTGATTCTTGAGGCTCTTCTCTTTCTAAATCAGTTGGAGCTGATTCAGAATCAGGAGTATTGTTTTTTGGTGTCATATCAAAAGGCTTCCAGTTTTTACCATCATGAACTTCAAGCCACGCGTGGGCTGGGTCAGAAGACCTAACAACATGGAATTTATCTTTGTCGATAGTCTTTGTTCCAGCCGATGTTCTGCCGCCAGCAATACGCACTTGGAATCCTAAGACATCACGAAGTAAAAGTGCGCCAATCCACGCGGCACCATCACAGTTAAATGCCCCGACATTTGCCATAGCCATCGGTTTTGGCATTTGGGAAAGGAGAGTATTCATTTTTTGATCTATTTTTGAAAGTGCATCTTCGTCAATTTTATCACCCTTGGAGTAATACAAAAAACCACCATCTTCAGAGATGTACTTTTCAAGTTTTGCAGCAGCGTCGGTTGGCGATAATCCCCTAAGGCTTTCGGTAAAGGTTAATAGATGCTTGGGCCAGCGCGAAGTCGCCGCAGGACTTACAGGGCGTTGTAAGGTTGAATTATGTGATTCATCTAAAATACGGCTGAGACCCAAGGTCACCTTTTCTTTTGTTGTAGGATAGAGCTTAAACTCCCCAGGCCCGATTTCTTTAATTTGATAGTCTTTATACTTTCCGGGGATCAATGTATATCCATAAGGCACGGGCACATCGACCTCAGTCTCGCCAAGATGATCTATAATCATTTTTTTTGTGAAATTATTTTCACGACTGAGTGGATTTCTTTGAACTGGATTCGTAGACCAATTGTTATAGTCAAATAAGTCATAGATTTTTTGTCGCAGAAGTCTTTTAGGTACATCTGCATCAGTCATGACGATATCAACACTTTTCTTTTTTCCGCCACTATCACTGCTTAAATCTTTATTTTCAGGTTTATATTTATCTTCAGTTTTGTTCCATTTTGGCGGCTCGTCGTCTTCTGGCTCGTCTTTTTTATCTTTTTTTTGTTTTTCTTTCTTTTCCTGTTTCTTTTTATCTTCTTCTTTTTTCTTATTTTCTTTCTCTATGTCTTCTTTTGTGCGTGGAAATTCAACGCGTGATTCAATAGAAGAAATATACTTTAAAGCTTCCAGTGCTGCAAAAACTTGAAGTTCAGAGTTAGGTCTTT
>CANCBY010000121.1 GCA_947374445.1 Pseudobdellovibrionaceae bacterium | reverse complement strand
ACACGGCTTTCTGTCACACGTAGAACTTTGCCGATCTCTTTGAGATTGAGATCTTCATAGTAATACAGTGAAAGAACTAAACGCTGACGCTCTGGAAGCTCTTCAATCGCCGAAGTCACCACTTGCTTGATGGTCTTCATGTTCAGTTGATTGAACGGATTATTGAGCTTGGTGCCTTCAAGAATATTTAAAATTGATTTTTTATCGACAGTCGAAAAAGTTTGAGACTCATCGATCGATAGCAAACTTACCGGGCGTACTTGATTCAACAGATCATAGTATTCTTCCATGCTCATATTGAGGGCCTTGCAGACCTCTTCTTCAGTGGCTACGCGACCAATCTCGACTTCGAGTTGCACCATTGTTTTATCGAGAAGCTTTGCTTTGTCACGGATTGAGCGCGGAACCCAATCTTGAGCGCGCAACTCATCTAGGATTGCACCACGCACACGAAACTCAGCGTAGGTTTTAAACTTATTATCTCGAGTGGGATCATATTTATCAATGGCGTCCATCAAACCGATAACACCACTTGAAATTAAATCGTCTAATTCAATATTGGCAGGCAAACGAACCGCAATTTTTTGTGCGATGAACTTAATCAGAGGCGCATACTCAAGAACAAGTTTGTCCTTCTCTTGAGACGTCAATCGCTTCGGTTCGTCTTTGTACTTTTTAACGAGTGCAGACTGTGAGTTTTTTGCCATGATTCCCTGACCCTTCAGATTTAGTTTAACAAAGCTTGGTGTGGTCTAAAAGTCCAATTTGTTTCATGCCACCCCAACGACTTGCTCCCAGAAAAACTGCAGTCCGCCTTTGGCCTCGACAGTTTGCAAAGATCTTTCAAGTTTATGACTGATATTAGTAAGATACTGTGCTGACGAAGATTTGGGCTCGTGTCTCATAATTAGACGCTGTGTTTGCGTCGACTTACGAAAAAGAGGATCAGCTGGCAAGCCCCCCCAATAATCCAGACCTATGAACAGAAAGCGGTTCACAACATCATTGAAGCGATTGAATAGACTTAGTCCTTCAAACTCGTCTTTGACTTGATTGCAAATAATCGCAAATTTGTTCTCTCCATACTCATTGTGCAAAACTTTGATCAACCCGTAAGAATCCGCTAGAGAGGCAGGATCTGGATTGATAATCACCGCCGAGATTTGAGCGGCTGAATTGAGATAAAGAACATTGTCAGAAATTCCAGGCGCCGTATCGATAAGCATGTAATCGTAGTTATGCTCGAAGCCAGCCACTGAATCTAAGAGCGCCCGGCGCTCAAATGAGTTGAGTCGGTTGAGCTCTACAAGTCCACTGCCACCCGGAATCAAATCAATTTGCGGAGTCAGCGGAGTTAAAATCTCGCGAGCTTCTTTGTCGCCACGAATGACATCCATAACGCTGCCTGTGGGCTTAACACCAAACATAATATCCATGTTTGCCATGCCAAGATCCCCGTCTAAGATAAGCACTCTTTTGCCTCGAAGTGCCAGAGCATAAGCCAAATTGGCTGTCAGAGTGGATTTGCCGACACCACCTTTGCCTGAAGTCACTGCAATTGTTTTTGTGCGGCGAAGACCGATAGATGCACTCATTATTACCTCACGCCTTTTTCAAGCTGGTCAGTTTAAATATTAAATCCAAAACTCGTTCTTTAGTTGCCAATTCAAAGTCCTCTGGCACGCGCGGTCCAATTCCGAACGAGTGGAGCGGAGCTTCGAAGCGTTTCATAAAATTATAAATTGTTCCGTGCTGTACAGATTGGTCTAAATTGGTGAAAATCACGTCATCAAAACCATGCCCACGATAGCGTTTGCCAATTTCAGTGATGTCCTGATCTTTTGATGTGGCTTCAAGCACCAGATGCACAGCCGCTTGAAATTCTTCTGGAGGTAAAATATTTCTCAAGAACGAATTTTCTTCGACGGACTTCAAAGTGAACCCCGGTGAATCCACCAAAACATGATCGAATGCTGTGAGCTGACTCATGAGTCCATTCCAATCTGATGCCTGTCTGATGACGGCGAATGGAACATTCAAGATTTGCGCATAAATTCGAAGTTGCTCCGAAGCACCCACCTTGAGTGTGTCTGTTGTTACCAAAGCAATTTTTTTGCGCTCAGAAACTACAAGATGCCCTGCGAGCTTAATCAATGCTGAAGTCTTGCCTGAACCTGAAGGGCCCAAAAAAACTTGAACTTTGGCATTGTTCTTTTCGCTGCTGATTCGAGTCGTATCCAAAATGTATTTAGCAACCCAAGCGTCGACTAGGGCCTTGCTCTTAGTTTTCACAGCTGGCATTCGCTCTTGCGCTAAGTTCAATATTTCGGCTGTGATATCAGAGGCTAAGCCAGAGGAAGTGAGTTTCTCAAACATAGCACTCATCTCAAAACCTAGACCATAGTCGGCACCAGGATGCTGAGTTCGAGCCGGCCCTTGTTGTTGAATTTGCTGAGGCATCGCCTGAAACTGCTGGATGACTTGGCGTAAACTTGCGATCTCGCCCTTCAGGGCCTGAACTTCTGCTGTTGGTGTGACGGGCTTAGCTGCAGTGGCAGCGGGTGCAGATTGTGGAATTGGCGAAGCACGCTTTGTAGAAATCGGTGCTTCGACCCACTCATTGCCTGAATTCATTGCCGACCAAGCACGTTGAGCAGCTCCTCTGATTCGTTCAGCCGCTGGCTGTTGACTCACTGCCATTCCGTCAACTTCATCAGCAATCTCGATGTAACGAGTGCGAGTGACTTGCTTAGGGGCTTCTCGCTCTTGCTCACGATGAAAATTATCGACAGATCGATTGATGAAATCTTTTTGAACTCTGGCAGGACTGTTTTGCAATTTAATTTTTTCTTGCTCGCGCATGCGTGATTCAGCAAACTTTTTGCGTTGCAAAGTTTCTTCTGACACTGCTGCTGTGATCTCGATGCTGCCTTCGCCCACTAGACCAAAACTCTTTTTATTGTCGCGCACACCAAGAATGATGGCATCAGGTCCGAGCTGGGTTTTTACCATCTCAAGAGCTTCTTTCATCGTGCGAGCTTCAAATTTTTTAACCTGCATGGCTCATCTCCACAACTCCAACGGATCGAACGCTGGCATCCGAGGTCAATTCATTATGCGAAAGAACTATCAACTGAGGAATAAATCGGTTTGTTAATTTAAATAGATGCCGACGCGAAGTCGGGCTTGTCAGCAAAATCGGCTGGCCCGCAATTTCTGGATGATCTTCGACCGTCTTAGCAATTTCTGTGATCAGCACTTGAGCGGTTTGAGGATCCATCACAAGTTGCACACCTTGTTCAGTTTGCAAGAGCGAATTGGCTATAAGCTCTTCGATATTCGGGTGCAATGTCATGACAGGCACATTGCCCTCATCACCGCGATATTTAGTCGTGATCGAACGAGCCAAGGCTTTGCGAACGGACTCAGTCAAGACTTCAACATCTTTCGTTTTCATAGCTTCATCGGCAAGGGTCTCAAAAATTGTGCGCAAATCACGGATTGAAACTTGTTCTTTAAGCAGCGCTTGTAATACGCGAACAACAGCTCCCAAAGACATTTGGTCTGGAACAAGATCTTCAACAACTTTCGGGTGAGTCTTTTTGAAGTTATCAACAAGACTTGCCGCCTCTTGACGTCCGAGCAACTCATAGGCGTGACCACGAATGATCTCTGTCAAATGAGTGGCCATAACTGTTGGTAAATCGACTACTGTGTAACCTGCTTGTTCGGCTTCTTCTTTAGCAGATGGAATAATCCAAAGAGCATCAAGTCCGAATGCGGGTTCTTTTGTTGGAGTTCCATCGACATGGTCACTGACATTACCTGGATCCATCGCAAGCAAAGAGTCAGGACGAAGCGTGCCGCCACCGACTTTGTTTCCTTTAATCAAAACTCGGTACTCGCCTGAGTTCAATTGCAAGTTATCGCGGATGTGAATGCTCGGGACAATGATTCCAAGATCAAGCGCAAACTGCTTGCGGATTGAAACAATCCTCTCGAGAAGATCTCCACTTTGATCGCTCTCGACTATGTTAATTAAGCCATAACCGACTTCAAGTTCGACCATGTCCAAGGGCAAAAGATTTTCGATGTTTTCTTTTTTAGGGCTAGCACTTGCTTCGTCGGCTGATTTTTTAACATTGTCTGCAGTTTCTTTTTGAAATTTTTTGATCATCCAACCTAGCGTTCCTAAAAATCCACCCATCAAAAAGAATGGAATTGTTGGAAGGCCAGGGACAACACCCAAAAGACCGATCACACCACCCGAAAGATAAACAGCGCGTGGATTTAAAAAGAGTTGTGCTGCCATCTCTGCGCCCATGTTTAAACCTGAGCGAGAGTTTCGGGTAACGATAGTACCTGCAGCAGTTGAAATAATAAGAGCAGGAATTTGCGCCAATAGACCATCACCTATGGTCAACATCGTGTAGTACTTAGCAGCGGTCGAAAGATCGAGACCCTTTTGCAAGACTCCAATCAAAAGACCACCCACGATATTAACAATCGTGATGATGATACCGGCAATGGCATCTCCGCGGACGAACTTGCTGGCACCATCCATGGCTCCGTAGAAATCAGCTTCAGCTTCGATTTCTTGACGGCGGCGGCGCGCTTCGGATTCGTTGATCAAGCCCGCATTTAGATCGGCATCGATCGACATTTGTTTACCAGGCATTGCATCCAAGGTGAAACGAGCTGCGACTTCGGCCACGCGCCCAGAACCCTTGGTGATAACTACGAAGTTGATGACAACTAAGATGATAAAGACAACGGTTCCGATAACGTAGTTGTTGCCAACAACGAAGTTACCGAAGGCAGAAATTACTTCACCTGCAGCTTTAGGACCTTCGTGTCCATGAGTTAAAATCAAACGAGTTGTTGCGACATTCAACGAAAGACGAAACAGCGTCGTGATCAAAAGTAATGATGGGAAGACACTAAACTCAAGGGCTTTATTTGTATAAATTGAAGTCAAAAGAATTAGAAGACTCAATGACAAAGAAAACGTCAGAGCTATATCTAAAAGCACTGGTGGCAATGGAACAATCATGACTGCCAAGACACCCAATAAACCAAATGCAATCAGTAGATCTGTGTTCTTAGTATATTTTTCAAACTTTTTGAGGAAAAGAAATATCGGCTCCATTATCTCTTCGCCTTTCTGCGTAGTTTATAAACGTAAGATAGAACTTCGGCCACAGCCACAAACAGTTCTCGTGGAATCACTTGGCCAATTTTGATTGTTTTAAAAATTGTTCGAGCCAGTGGTTTATTTTCAACCACTGGGATGTTGTGCTGGCGAGCAATCTCTTTGATTTTTTCCGCAATAAGATCAGCGCCTTTTGCAATGACTTGAGGTGCTGGTAGATTTGCCCCATACTTAAGAGCAATAGCAATGTGAGTGGGATTGGTGATGATGACATCTGCAGTTGGTACTTTTTGCATCATGCGACGGTTGGCCATCTCACGTTGAACGCGGCGGATCCGCGCCTTAATCATCGGATCCCCTTCACGTGATTTATTCTCTTCTTTAACTTCTTGCTTGGTCATCATCATCTTCTTTTCAGTGTCCCAACGCTGAAAGAAATAATCGGCTGCTGAAAGAACCGCCATCGCAGCACCGATAGACCCAAGAAGTTTTACTGTGACTGTCCCCATGTACGTGAACATTTGCTCTACTGAGTACTGCAAAATATAAGGAACTTTGACCATTTCGGATTTAACAACAAGGGCAACAATCGAAAAAATTAAAACTAATTTTAAAAGTGACTTAACCGCTTCAATCACATTCTTAAGACTGAACATCCGAGCAAGGCCTTGCATCGGATCTAACTTTTCAAGTTTCAATGCAAAAGCGTCCTCAACCTGCAAAAAGCCTGTCTGAATGACTTGAGCTCCAACACCGATGATAACGGCCACACCCATCACTGGAGAAATCAAAAGCAATAGTTTTTCTCCCGCAAACCGCATGGCCGTAAAGATATCTCCTGACCTAATTGAGACCACCATATCGGGCCCAAAGGAAAATTGAAAAACCTCGTAAAGTTCTTTAAAAAAATATTTTGCCAAAACAAAAACGCCCATCGATGCAACGATAAGAAATAAAGCACTTGCGAGCTCTTTTGAATAGGCCACCTGCCCCCGCTTGCGGAACTCGTCCCTGCGGGTCTGGGTGGCCTCTTCGGTTCTTTCGCCTTCGTCTTCAGCCATCTACAGCACCCTCAGCATTTTAAAAAATTCAGTGGCCATGACATCCAAAAGCCCATTCATTTCAGCTAGAACCAATGGAATTGAAACAAACATCACACCAATTCCTACAGAAATAGTGACCGGCAAAGAGGTCACCAAAACATTGATCTGCGGCACCGCGCGGCCGACAACACCCATTGAAAGATTGGTTAAAAGAACCGCAATTAAAACTGGAGCACACATCTTAAGCCCCATCAGCGAAACTTTTTGCACGGTGGTCGCCATGGCTGCAAAGCTTTGATAGTTGAGTGAGGCACCTGAAACCGGTACCAATTCAAAGCTCTGTCCAAGACCACTGATAAAAAGATGATGACCATTGATTGAAAGAAAAAACAAAGTCGCCAATGCCAACTGAAATTGCTCGACAGCAGTACTTTGCGAGCCCAACGAAGGATTGAACATCTGCCCCGAAGCCAAGCCAATCGAGGTGCTAGTAATTTCTCCAGCGATACTGACTGCGAAAAAAAACATCCGCATCATAAAGCCCATCGAAAGCCCCACGGCCACTTCACGAAGAGCCAACAGAATAATATCTTCTGAAACCTGTAACTGAGTCAGATTTTGAAAATGAATGACTGGAAACATCATCAAAGCGACACAAATCGAAAGTAGGATTTTTACCGGAGTTGGAACCAAAGTGGTGCCAAACACAGGCCAAGCGACAAAAAAGGCCGAGATTCTAAGCAGCACCAGAACAAATGCTATGATTTGTCCTTCTGGAAACTGATAGATATTAGGCCCAAATGCAGTCACTCTTACTCCCTCACGTAGGTGGCTAAGTTCTCAAATAGATTGATGGTGTAGTTGCTCATCAAATCCAACATCCAAGGTCCAGCGAGCA
>CANCBY010000120.1 GCA_947374445.1 Pseudobdellovibrionaceae bacterium | reverse complement strand
TTAACACCCTCTTCAAAAAGCTTGAGTGACTCCTCAAGAGCCAGTTCACCGCGCTCCATTTTTTGGACAATCTCTTCTAGCCTTCCAAGTTTTTTTTCAAAATCCATACGCTACCTCTTAATTATTGTTCATTTTCAATTTTTATTACTTGTGCTGTCAGCTGACCCTTCATCAAACTGACTTTGATTTCATCTCCGACCTTCACCTGATCAGAAGACTTCACCAATTTTTTACCGATCTTGGTCATCGAATATCCACGCTCTACGACCTTCAGTGGACTTAAGCTTTGCAAGACAGCCATCGTTTGCTCAAGCTTGGCTTTTTCATTTTCAACCTGAGCTTGAACGGACGTCTGCATTTTGAGAGATAAAAGCTGAACTCGAGATTTTGCTTTGGTCAAAACCTGATCAGGGCGAACTAATCGGCCCGTCGTCACATCAACTTTTAATCGAGATTTTACAAAATACCGCAAGGCTGAGCTGTTAAGACGACTCACAAGTTCATCACTGCGCTGAAGAAGATCTTGAAGTTTGCGTTTAGGATCTGCAAGTCGGCTCGACCAATTATGCAATTTCTGCTTCTCGTTCTTTAAAAACTTTTGCACAGATAAATACAACAGACGATCTACCGACGAGAGTTTACTAACAAGATCGGCCGTGTTTTTTACGACGAGCTCCGCTGCAGCAGAAGGCGTTGGCGCTCTTAAATCTGCAACAAAATCTGCAATTGTAAAATCGATTTCATGACCCACAGCTGAGATCACCGGTACGGGACTTTGCACGATAGCGCGCGCGACCCTTTCGTCATTGAAGCACCACATGTCTTCGATGGAACCACCACCGCGACCCACAATCACTGCATCAATGTCTTTGAGCTGGTAAGCTAGCTTCAATGCCTCAACAATTTTTGGTGCCGCCGCCTCGCCCTGAACAATCGTCGGCACCAAAGTGATGCGGACTGCTTTGTTACGGCGAGATAAAATATTTAACATGTCACGGATGGCAGCCCCGGTCGGTGATGTGACAATAGCAATATGACGAGGCATGGTCGGCAGAGGTCGCTTGCGAGATTTATCAAAAAGGCCTTCGGCCTTTAGCTTGTCTTTGAGTTGTTCGTAAGCTTTTTGTAAAGCTCCCGCACCCACCGGCTCCATCATCTCTGCGGTGATCTGATAATTACCGCGAGGCTCATACACAGTGACTCGTCCACGCACAATAACTTCAAGTCCATCTGTCGGCTTGAACTTTAATCTGGAGTTGTGGCCGCGAAACATGACCGCACTGATTTGAGATTTTGCGTCTTTTAAAGAAAAATAATAATGGCCCGATGTATGTGCTTTAAAATTAGAAATTTCGCCCTGAACCCATACTAATGAAAGCTGCCCTTCGATGAGTTGACGAATTTGTCGATTGAGTTCTTCAACGGACAAAATTTTTGTTTCCGCTTTTTCTTCAGGAATAGAAGACGGTAATGATGAGTTTCCGATAGAATCGCTCATGCGAGCGAAGCTAGATTAAAACCAGAGATTCTGCAAGGACCAAAGACCACCGACAACGACACAAATAAATGCCAAGCCTCTGTGCGCCACAAGCCCCTGCATCGGCGAAAATTGACGTTCGGCCGCAATCTTTTGAAGGGCCTTGTTCTCGAGCACAAAGGTGATCATTATTCCATAAGAAAACACAAAAAATGGAAAAATATAATCCAACTGCGATAGCGTCATAAGTACTTTATCGGTTGGCACGAAATTTATTTTGATGGCTCTAGCCAAGAACTGGTCCATTTTCTTTTTTTTCAATGTGAAATTGAATTTTTGCGCCAGTTTTTGTAGACTGGTATTGGGTCTCAGAAGTGTAAGAAAAATAACCCGACAAGCACAAGAATTGGGGACTGTCCCTGACAATGGTGTGCAAGCTCAGCTCGTACTGAGAAGCCTAAAGTTGTTACCATGGTCACCCACCTTTATTAGCGGGGTTATTGTTTCACATCTTCTGGGGCTTTTTTTTGCCTAAAAATCATTTTTTGTTTATGTGCCTTTTTGATTGTCTCATTTTGATAAAAAGTTCGCATTTGATGTCTGCAAAAACCAAAAAGTGAAAAAACAAACGACACTTTTTCGCTCATATTTTTTATTTTTTTAGCACCTACTTTCGTCTACAGACCAAAGGCTAAATGGCCGAAAAGTCAGTATGCGCATCCGCCACAGTTTGGCTCTTATTTCTATTTCTGGTTTCTTGATATCTGCATGTAGCATGCATAGTTTTTCCACTGCCAGTTCGGACACTTCAAAAGCGGTCGCAACCGAGGCCGCTATGTGCAGCGCAACCATCGCTGTGAGCAACGGAACCACTGTCACTGGTACTGCTTACTTTCAGGCCCGACAAGTGACGACCTCTGGGCTTCTTGGACCGGGAGCGAACCAGCCCATCCGCTTTGCTGAAGTTCAGGTCTTCAACAGTGACGGCGCTATCGTTCAGTGCGGAGCCACCAATGCCACTGGTGCTCTTGTCGCTGTCGACCTCACCTCAGCTTTGCAAATTCCTAGCACCGCAGGAACCTATACTCTCAAAATAAATTCAAGAGCTGCTAACTCAAAAATCAATGTCAGTGTTCTCTCAAGTCCCTACGCCAATGCATTTTATTCCGTCACTGGAACTGTTACGCTCGCGGGTGGCGAAACGACAAAAGCGGTCTCAAGCTCCCTTGTAGCTCCGTATAACGGAACACTTGAGGGCGGAGCTTTTAATATTTTAGATCAAATCTATCTTGCCAACGAATTCTTGCGAAACAATTCTTCTTGTCCAACAACCGAAGCTGGCTGCACCGTTTTTACTGTAGCTCCAAAAATAAAGGTTTTTTGGGCTCCCGGAGTTGACCCCGGAACATCTTACTTGGGTCTTACCTATCCCATCAGCGCGTATTTACCATCTACGGACACCAATTTTAAAGGCTTGTATATTCTTGGCGGAAAAAGTGGAGACTTTGACTGCGTTGATACTGATCACTTTGACAATTCTATTATTCTTCATGAGTACGGACATTTTCTTGAAGCCAATTTTGCAAAATCAGATTCACCTGGTGGCTCGCACAGTGGCAATGGAGTGATCGACCCTAGACTCGCTTGGAGTGAAGGCTGGGCCAACTTCTTTCAGGCCGCTGTCTCTGGAAGCCCTTACTACCAAGACACCATCAGAAATTCGAACTGCAGCCAAGGAACAGCTCTGCAAATCAATCTAGTACTCTATGAAAAAACAAATTTTCAGGATGTGCCAACAGTTTCGAACGAAGGGCTTTACCGGGAGGCTTCTGTGTCGCGAAGTTTATGGCAAGCTATGAGTTCCTCAAGTGGCAATGGTATGGGCGCAAGCATTGGCTTTAACTATATTTGGAGAGCTTTCACCAACTCTAGTGTCGGCGGACTGGCAGCTACAGCAAATAAATTTCGTAATGTGGGCCTTTTCAATAAAATATTTTACAGCCTCGTGAGTGCCAATGACTCATCTAAAATTACTGCCACTTCACCTGCCGGATACGACAATGTCTTAGCTTATGAAAAGCAACCTCACGATATTCTTTCTTATGCTCAACCCGTTTCGGTGCAAAGCTCTTGCAGCTATACTCTCACGGGTGGACAGACTTTTGACGCCAGCAAAACAACCAATGCCTATTTAGGCACAGGTTATTCTTCAAGTCTTTACAGCAACAACAAATTTCTTTCTTATTACTGGAACGGCACTGGGACCTTTAAAGTAAAACTCAAATACCAAAAAGTGACCGCGACCTCTCCGGATTTAGATCTTTATATTTACAAAGAGGATCACACGCTTTTCAGTACAAGCACCATGGTGGGATCAAGCGCAGTTGCTTATGCTTCTGAGCCCGTTGAAGGCTCTGATCACGTCGAATCGGTGACCTCGAGCTCACTTGCTGCTGGCACCTATCTCATTCAGGTCAATATCGACGACAGCGTTTCTTATAATACTTTATCTGCCACTTTTACTCTGACCGATTCCGCGGGAGCTCAAATATGTCCTTAAAAAAATATGCCGTTCTTGTATTAATGGGAGTTTCTCTCGGCTCAGGAGTTGCCTTTGGCATTCATATTCTTATGAAAGAAGGGCAGCCCACACGTAATATCGCCTCAGAAAAAATGGCGCGCTTAAATAAACGTGGGCCCGTCGGAAAAGTCGGTGCTGCTTTGTTTGTTCAGGTCTCATCATTGCCTGAAAGCGATCCCGAGAGTGGCTACTATCGCTTGCTTGCTCACATCACATTCAATCAGCCGATGGGAAATTTGCGATTTCAGTGGGCACTGCCACCGGAGTCACGCCTGATCTCTGGCACAAGTGATGGTAATATCACTCTGCTTGCCGGAGAAGAATACGCCGAAGAGATTATTGAACTGCAGCTCACTGACACACATAAAGACAGTCAGCTTCTTTTTGATCTTAGCTATGAACAAAATGGCTTGCCTATGGGCACAAGCGACCTTTTTGTCTTTCGCGCCACAAATATTTACTGATTTATTGAGTTACTTCTTGTCAGAGCATTGCCGGAATATCACCTGACCTAGGTCTAGATTTTAAGATCTTAGTCCGTAGACTAAGATCTCGTCTTAAGACCGAAGCCCAGCTCGCCGAAAGGTGGGTATGCGGTTAAAGACTCTTCATTTTTTAGCTATTGCTCTGGGATTTTTTGCAATTTCTTGCTCACAAGGGGGCGGGGGCTCAGGTCAAAGCTCGCAGTCCAGTTTTTCGTACACTGAAGAACCTGCCTTTTGTTCCAACTTTACCTCTGTTTCGGGAGGCGTTGCAATCACAGCCCATGCTCAATTTCTAGCTCGGCAGGTGACAGCGTCAGGTCTCTTGGGCCCGGGGCCAGCACAAGATATAAAGTACGCTGAAGTAGTTGTCGTCAATAGCGCCGGCGCAACCGTCCAATGTGGAACAACTGATTCAACAGGAAATATTTCTCTTCAAATTCCAAGGGCTCCTGGAACATACAATCTTAAAGTAAATTCAAGAGCGGCAGGAAGTATCTACAACGTCAGTGTTCTTAATAATCCGACACAAAATTTACCTTACTCTATCGGTTCTGGTTTTAGCATTTCAGCCGCTACAACTTCGTTGGATCTTGCTCTTCCTGTTGCTCCTTTCGACGGAAGTCTCGAAGGTGGCGCATTCAATATTATGGATCAAATTTATTTGGCCAATCAGTACCTTCGACAAAACTCAAGCTGCCCTTCTCAAGGATCTGTCTGCACACAGTTCACAGTAGCTCCACAAGTTCGCGCCTATTGGACGCCCGGCCTTTCGCCTTACAGCTATTATGGAAATCCCTCGACAGCGATTAGCTTTTACTCAAAATTAGATGACCCTTCTGTAGGCCTCAGGCGAGGACTCTATATTCAAGGTGGCATCAAAGGCGACGTGAACTGCTCAGACACAGACCACTTTGACAACTCAGTCATTCTTCATGAGTACGGACATTTTCTCGAAGATAGTTTTGGAAAATCTGATTCTCCGGGTGGATCACACAACGGAAATGCCATTATCGATCCAAGGCTTGCTTGGAGCGAGGGCTGGTCTAATTTTTTTCAAACTGCTGTCATTGGCTCTGCAACATATCGCGATACGATTGGCAACAGCGCTTGCACCGGCGGAACTTTTCTTGGAGTTAATCTCAATATTGAAACGGCAACTTCTGGCCAAGATAAAATGCCTGCAGGCACAACCATGGGCGAAGGTGTTTACCGCGAGGTTTCTGTATCGAGAACTCTGTGGGACACAATCGATAGTTCAGGCACTGACGGAGGGGCAGGACTTGGCTTTGCTTTAGTTTGGAAAACATTTTCAGATTCAATCAACGGCTTTCACAGCGCCGCGGTTCATTTTAGAAATATCGGGTTATTCAATCAGTTCCTCAGAGACACTTTATCTACAGTTTGGAGCTCTAAACTTGCAGCATTTGACTCTGCTTTGTCACAAGAATACCAAGTCGCAAGCTCAGCAAGCTACGCCCAGCACCTTGCCCCGCAAAACTCGGGAACTTGTACCATGAGCCTGCAAGGAATTCCGGATACTTATTCAATGGGAGAAATGATTTCAAACCAATTTAAATCGAATCTTTTTTTCGAAATTCAATATGATGGAACATATTCAAGTTTAACACTTAATTACTCTGGCTCAGGAACCCCGTCAGATTTGGATCTTTATCTCTATCAAGAGAACTACACATATGATGACGTCTCTTCGATCGTAAGATCCAGCGCACATTCATATCCGGAGTCGTCGAGTACGGGCCTCGAAAGTATCGATCTTTCAGGCCTAACTCCTGGCACCTACTTAATCAACGTACGCGTCAACACAAGCCACTTAGGACAACCTGCGAATTTCTATATGACAACCAATACTGGTGCGAGGTTTTGCCCATGAAAAAATTAATTTCTCTCGTCATTTCAGGACTATTTTTAGGAATGACAACAGCAATGATTGGAAATCTACTTTTGCGCCCAAAGGCAATCACTAGCCAAACGAGTTCTGATCATCGCTTTCCATCATCGACAACAGTTAATCAGTCCATTTTACAGTGGCAGGGCAAACACCAAAGGCTACTTGAGGCTTCAATAAGTCCCGTTGGCGGAATTCCTAATAATGACGAAAAAGACTTGGTACTTAAAGCGCATATTCGAGGACTACAACCTCTCATGGGCGAGGTTTACTACAATTGGATTTTGCCCCCAGGGGCCTCTGTTGTGGCCGGAGAACTCTCTGACTCTATTGCGAGCCTTCCTGATCCAGAAAAATTTCTCGAAACCGAGATAACGGTTCAAGGCATAAGTCACGAAGAGGGAGGACCAAAAATTGTGATCCTTCAGGTCTACACACTTATCGATGGAGTAAAAATCGGAAACTCTGCGGTGTTTTCAACTGAGAGCGAATCCGTTCAGCTATCACCTTCGTCTCAAGAAAAAGAGGGCTCGCTAACGGCTCATCCGTTGCCTGCAAACATTCAGCAATAAACTATTGCTGAAATCTTAATACGGAATGACTTCAATCGCCGGATTAAATTCATCACGAAGAATTCCTTCAATCGCCATCAGAGTGCCGCTTGTCGACGACGGGCAAGTCCCACAAGCGCCTTGATAGTGAACATGAAGTTGATCGTTTTCATATTTCAAAACTTCAATATCACCCCCATCACCCTGAAGACCCGGGCGGATGGTGCGATCTAA
>CANCBY010000119.1 GCA_947374445.1 Pseudobdellovibrionaceae bacterium | reverse complement strand
ACAGAAATAATCGATTTGTTTTTGGCTATCAGAATTTTGTCGGCTTTGACTTCGCCATTCTTAGCACTGATGTCAGCCTGTAAGCGGTCATAAGATTCGCCGGCGATAGCACCTCTAAAAGCTTGCGCTGAAAGGTTGTAACTGAGTTGATTGAATTGTAAGGGGCCTTCAAGTTTTATAAAAGCTGAGCCAAAGCCGCTAATGTCGACGGGGAGTGTTGCTTTGCGAGCCACGGCTTGAAGGACATTAGAAAGCTCCAATGTCGGAGCTTGAGCTTCGGCCTTTATGCGGCCCTGTTTTAAATCCACCCCCACATTGGCCGAGTATTTTGATTTTCCGATAATCCCAGTGATGTTTTCAAAATTTAAATTTCCGGCTTTGTATTTTAGAACCCCCTTTGGCGCTCCTAAAAAGTAATCTTCAAAGAACACTTGGTTCAGATCCAAGCTCATTGAGAAAACACCTTGATGAGAGTCTCCGCTTGTCTCTCCTTGAATGCGGCCTGAACCTTCAAGCTTGAGGTTGGCAAGATTTCGCACATTTTTAAAGTGAAGCTCCGGAGTCGAATAGTTTATTTTAAATCCTGTTTTGTAGTCGATGACTCCATCACTGGTGCCCTGGTCTTCTCGGGCTGCAACTTGCGCCCTGTAAGACACAGCCTCTTGCGTGATTCGCACCTCTCCGTCCGCAGCAAATTCGTCAACGGCGGCAATCGTGTTGGCTGCCGAGCTGCCCCCGGCAAGAATCTCAAGCTGTTCAGATTTAGCTGAACCCTTGCAAGTAATATCTGGCTTTGGGATGACTTCGCCTTCGCAGTTGAATTTGCCATTAAGAAATGCTTCGAGCGGTATGTCGCCAACGCCAATCTGTAACAGCAGCTCATGAATATCAATGAACTCCGACTCAACTTGGGCTTTGAGTTCGATTTTGTGGAGAGATTCAAAATGGGCTTCAAGATTTTTAACCATCACATCGCCAGAAGG
This sequence comes from Pseudobdellovibrionaceae bacterium, assembly GCA_947374445.1. Lineage (GTDB taxonomy): Bacteria > Bdellovibrionota > Bdellovibrionia > Bdellovibrionales > Bdellovibrionaceae > CANCBY01. The sequence continues at coordinate 6,307 of CANCBY010000119.1, read as the reverse complement.
ATGATTTAAATTTAAATCAGAAAGCCGAAGGCGGTTGTCTTTTACATCACCATTGAGTTCAAGATCGCCAATTTTAAAATCTGAAATTTTAAGCTCTTTGCCTTTGATATTAAAATGCGATTTGTATTTCAAACCAGAGCTGAGCTCGCCGTCGCCAACGAGGTCGAGGGTTCCTCCGAGCTTGATATTAGGTGCTGCCTTGCTGAGATCAGAGTTGAGGTCTTCAAGATGGATCGTGCTCTGTAGGCGAAGGCGGCCTTGCGGGGCTTTGGCAATATTTCGAATGTCAGTGAGAATGCCATCGGCTTTGAGCGATGAAGTTCCGGCGCGCCCATCGAGATAAATCAAATTGATTTCTTCGGAAGTGATTTCGATTTCGCTGCGCAAAGCCCACGGTATTGACTGAAGGCTTGCTAGGCTCAGTCCGGCTTTGACTAAATCGGCTTTTAGCAGAAGTTTATTTTTTTGGTTGATGGCCATCAGATCAAGATCGTTGATCTCAACATTAAAGTTGTTCTTGGCTGAAGAAATTTTTAACTCAGCTTCCAAAATTGCCAATCGCAGTAGGGGTGTCTTGCCAAGAATATTAAAGATGGCTTTCCAGTTGATTTCTTCAGCCGGACCTTCTTTGCCAAGTTGATCAATATTCAAACTCAGTTTTGGATGCTCAATCACTAAGCTTGAAAGATAGATTTGTCCGCCAAGAGCTTGAATGAAATCGAGACTGGCTTTTGCTTTCTCTACTTGGACTTGCTCGAAGCCTATTGCCGCAGGGTCTTTGGCAGAAATTTGAATTTGCGATAAGCTGACAGAGGGAGGGAGCATATGAACTTCAAAATGCTGAGCTTTGATGGTGACCGGCAGATTGGCTGTACTTAGAACCTCTAACTGATTCAGCGCAAAAGCCTCAAGGTCGGCCTCAAAATATTTGTAAACGCCGATGACGACAAAGAGCACAGTTAGAAGCGGCAGAAATATAAGAAGGATCTTTTTCAAAGAATGTGATCCTTCCACTCTGCAAGCAGTGAGGATCCTGCACGATACTCAGGCCTTCGTTCAAGCAATGTTTCCATCAATTCGACAGCTTGTATCTTGTCGCCGAGACCCCAGTGCGCTTGTGCCCGAAAATAGATAGCTTCAAAGGCCGCATCTGGATTGTGGTGATCGAGACCTTCGATTTCTGGAAGCTGATTTAACAAATCCACAAAGCGTCGGGCCGCGAGTAAAAGATGAGCTCGCAACCAACCCCGCGAAACTGATTCTGGAGATTTTTCAAGAAAGCGAAGAGCCGAGCGGTGGTTCTCCCACATCAAGTGACTGATTGAAAAGTCCATCGCCATGTCTGGATTTTGGCGGAGCATTTCTTCCATCGAAGCTTCAATGGCAGTGAGTGCTTTTTCAGTCGTAGGATCGGTAAACTCCTGTGTTGGAAACAAGGGCCGCTCGCGCAGACGGGGTCTTTTTTCCAGCGAGTCGAGGAGCTTTTTTTCGGCGTGAACTTCAAAGAGCTTTTTTACCTCGCTATCACCCGGAAAAAATCTTTCAAGCTTTTGCAATTGAGCTACCTGAGGCTGCTCGAGTTTTTGGTTTTGCATGAGTTCAAGCTCTGCCACTAGGTCGGACTTAATTTGCTTTGCATTTTTTTCTGCTTCAGCACCTCTGTGTTTACGAAGAGCGGGGATGCGTTCGTCAAAATAATCAAGATGATGAACCTGGATCAATTCATAAAAGGCATCTTGGCTTTCGGCTCCGCGGATGATAGCAGCCTTAAAATCTTCGGGGACAGCAGCGCAAGATTGAAATAGCGCCTCGACAAAATAGTCCCACGGAATTCTTTGTTTGTTTTTGATTCGCTCGTTATAAAAACTCAGCAGTTCGGGAAGCTCTCCGGCCGACAAAACAAATTGGCTGATGGTGCGGATTTCTTTGAGCGAGAGATCGCTTTTTCTGGCTTGGGCTAAAAGTGCATGAGCAATAGCAGGCACCTCTTTTTTTTGATTAAAAAGTTGCCATATCTCAAGCTCAAATGAGGCTGCATTTCCCACCTCATTATTTTGCGAGATTTTCTAGTTATTGCCGAGACTTAACGCGTAAAGTTAGGACGTCCAGAGGACTTATTTATTAACTCGTTCGACGTAGTCACCTGTCGAAGTATCAATACGCAGGACATCGCCCTCGTTGATATGTAGTGGAACGCCAACAATCAGGCCAGTTTCCATTGTGGCAGGTTTGGTGGCACCAGTGACGCGGTCGCCTTTAATTCCTGGATCTGCTTTTGCGACTTTGAGGTTCACAGCCTTTGGTACATCCACAGAAACTGGACGTTCGTTGTAGATCATCACTGTCACAGTCAAATTTTCAGTTAGGTAGTTGGCAGCATCGCCCACTTCAGTGGCATTCAGCGCGAGTTGCTCGTAATTGGTCTGGTCCATAAAGTTCCATCCCGAATCATCTTTGTACAAAAACTGCATCTCTTTGTTTTCAACATTCGGCACTTCGAAGCGCTCGCCAGACTTGAAAGTTCGCTCAAGCTGCTGACCAGTGAGCAGGTTGCGCATTTTAGTGCGAGTGAATTGATTTCCTTTGCCAGGCTTTACGTGTTGAAAATCCAAAATTTGGTAAGGCGATCCTTCGCACATGATTTTCAAACCTTTTTTAAAATCTGCATTTTCGTACATCGTAGGCTCCTGAGCTGTGTTCTGATCTATTTGTAGATAGAGGATGAATATGGCCGAAGCGATTTATTTGGTCAATTGTTTGAGGGGGCAGCTGGGCCCTGTTTAATCCTGTGCAGCAAGGCCTGAAGACGATGAATTTTTTGATCCAAAATATATTTTTCGCGTTTCATATCGGGCGAAAGTGGTGTGGCCTCTTCGTACGGGAGAGACTCTGTGAGCAGTTCCCAGCGGCTTTCGAGCTTTTTAAGGGCGCCGCTATCACGAATAAAATCTCGTTTGGCCTGATTCAAAAGTGTCTGTGCTCGTACGATTTCATTGCGTACAATATAGGCATCAATCAGCGACAGCGTGCGTTCTAAAGATTTTTCGAGCAGGCCAGCTGCTGCAGCTGAGTCCAAAGAAGAGGTTTCTTGGTGATGCTCCGGAGGAGTCTGCGCCGGGTCGACAACAAGTTTTTTCATCTCAAAAACTTCGCTCTCGTACTCGTCAGCGGTCAGGCTTTCGAGTTTCTCGACAGCTCTTTTGGCTTTCTCACTCTGCGGGTTCAAAAAAAGCACAAGCTTGTAAGTTTTGAGAGCCTCTTTGGGCCGCTTTTGATGAATGTAAACTTGCCCCAAAAGTTGATAGGCTAAGATGTTTTCAGGAGCGAGAGTTGCTGCCCGCAACAAGGCGACTTCGGCCTCTTTCCAGTTTTCAATGGCAGAGAGAACTCGGCCAAGTGCCACAAAACCACTCACATAAGTGGGATGACGCTCAACTCCATGACGGGCTGTGCGTTCGGCTTCGACCATCATGCCCATCTCGCGATAGGCGTCAGACAAAGCGGCAAAGACCTGAGAGTTCGGGTCTTTTTTGAAAATTTCTTGATACTTTTCTATGGATTCTAGCTTCATCTTGAGCTTTCATGCTCCAAGGAGGGCTTGCCTTTGTCAATCATTCTCGGAATTGATCCCGGTTCAAGAATCACAGGGTTTGGTGTTGTTCGTTTGCGCGAACTGCATTCTGCAAGTCTTGAAACCTTGGGCTACGGCGTGATTCAGATGGACGCCTCTCAGCCTTTTGCCCTCAGAATGAAAGAACTTGGCGAGTCCCTTCAGGAGATTTTAAAAAAATATAAACCTGATGCGGTCTCTATCGAAAAGATTTTTTTAGGTAAAAATGCCGACAGTGCTTTTAAGCTCGGGCATGCTCGCGGTGTTGCCATGTATGAGTCAGCTCGTGCCGAGGCTCAAGTATTTGAGTATGCGACTCGCGTTGTTAAAAAAGGCATTACGGGCAAAGGCGGCGCCACCAAAGAAGAAGTGCAAGTCGTTCTTGAAAGACTCTTGGGTTTAAGACAGATTACTCGTATTGATGCCTCGGATGCCTTGGCCCTGGCGGCTCACCACGCTTTTTCTCTGGTGAGTGAAAAGTCTTTAGAGCGAGGTCTTAAAGCAAGGCCTTTGAAAGAGGGAGCAAAATTATGATTGGTTATCTCAAGGGGCAAATCATTGAAGTGACTACCGAAGTGGCTTTGCTTGAGGCAGCGGGTGTGGGCTATGAGCTCACGTGCTCCGCAAACACTTTGGCTTTTTTGCAAGATCAGATGGGACAAGTTGCTGTTGTTTGGGTTCACACGCACGTGCGCGAGGATGCACTCCAGCTTTTTGGTTTCTTAGACAAAGCCGAAAAACAATTGTTTTTGTCTCTGCTCAAAGTCAACGGCGTGGGTCCAAAATCTGCAATCAATATTTTATCTGGGACCACTTACCAAGAATTGTTTTCGATGATCGAAAGCGAAGATGTGCGTGGTCTTTCAAAGCTTCCAAAAGTGGGCAAAAAAACCGCAGAGCAAATGATTCTCACCTTGAAAGGCAAGTTGGTAGTGGCTGAGCCTGTGGCACCTGCTAAAACTAAGCCGGCACGTTCGACTCATAAAGAGTTGGCTTCGGCTTTGATTAATTTGGGCTTTCGCGCGCAAGATGTGGACCGAGTAGTGACTCAAATTCCTGCTGAGACAGATTTGGACTCTGGCTTGCGAACCGCTTTGTCAGCACTGACTTCTCTTTAAGTAAGGATATTGAAATGCCGGTAATTTTTGAAAATGAAGAAAATCTCACTCAATCTCCGAGCCGCGCAGCTTTGCCTCGTGAGGAACTTTCAGGCCAAGGCCTTGATGGCGAATCCACTTGGGAGAATCAACTGCGCCCCACATCTTGGGACGATTACGCCGGTCAAAATGAAGTCAAAGATAAATTAAAAATATTCGTGCAGGCGGCTCGCTCGCGCAAAGAGCCCCTGGATCACACGCTCCTGTGCGGCCCTCCGGGTTTGGGTAAAACCACTCTGGCAAAAATTATTGCCAATGATCTAGGTGTTGATTGCAAAATCACCTCGGCTCCAGCTTTGGATAAAAAAGGCGATTTGGCCGCGTTACTCACTTCGCTCAAACCATTTTCTGTTTTGTTTATTGACGAGATTCATCGCCTGGGCCGCCAAGTAGAAGAGTATCTCTACTCTGCGATGGAAGATTACTACCTTGATATCGTGACAGGTGATGGCCTTGGAGCTCGTTCGATGAAATTTCAATTGGTGCCATTCACTCTCATTGGCGCAACAACTCGTGCAGGACTTTTGAACGCGCCTTTTAGAGATCGCTTTGGAATAGTTGAGCGCTTGCAGTTCTATGATAAAAAAGCGTTAGAGCAAATCTTGGCGCGCTCGGCGCAAATTTTGGGAGTGCAAGTCGAGGGGCAAGGCCTGGCAGAAATTGCCAAGCGCTCGCGGGGTACACCACGCGTGGCCATCCGCTTATTGAAGCGCATTCGTGATTACGCTCAAGTTAAAGGCCGGGGAGTGATCGATCACGACATTGCCAAATTTGGTTTGAACCAACTCGGTGTAGATCAATTGGGTTTAGATCCTATGGATCGCAGAATTTTAAATTTGATTTTAGACAAACATGGCGGTGGCCCTGTCGGGATTGAAACTCTGGCTGCCTCTTTGAGCGAAGAAAGAGACACTCTCGAAGAAGTGTACGAGCCATTTTTGATTCAAGAGGGGCTTTTGACAAAAACTCAGCGCGGTCGAATGGTCACTGAGTCTGCGAAACTTCATTTAGAAAAAAACTAAGCAATTTTTTTGATTTGCTCGAGCTTGTCTTTCATTGCTTGTGACTCTTGGCTCAAGCGATAGTTCTCTTGAGTGAGTTGCACGAGCTTGCGACGAAGCTGTGTAAGCTCTTCGTTGATTTGAGCTGGCGGAGCTCCTGCGGTTGGAGCGGGAAAGTGTGCCTCAAGTTCTTTGTCTGAAACAGAGGGGCGCCCTCCGCTCATCAAATACTCTTCGATGTTTTCTGGGATAACGAGTTCGGGATCAAACTTTTCAAACTTAAGCGCTCCACTGGCAGTCATTTCTCGGACCACAGCCATAATTTTCATGATGGAGCTGTTGACCTCGACGGGGGTCATCGCTCGTTCTTTGAGAAGGTCTTCGACACCCTTTTTTTCTTTAAAGCCTAGCGCTCCCACAAAGTGAGGTGCTTTTTCTGGCGGCAGCGAAGACGCCAGCGAAGCCAATTGAATGACAGAAAGTTTTGGCACAATCTCCATCAAGTAAGTGCCCGGCCATGAACAAATACGATCCAGCGA
>CANCBY010000118.1 GCA_947374445.1 Pseudobdellovibrionaceae bacterium | reverse complement strand
TGCGCTCTTATGCAGCAGGGGTGGGCTACTCTGACTTCGTATTTTCGTTGGAGTATTCGAGCTTCAAAGAGACCACAGGGCAAAGCTCATTGATCGTTGATCGCACAGTTGAAAATTATATTTTGTGGGGCACATGGGGAATTGGGGAGAATTTTCACATTGCACGAACATTTTAAATCAGCTTGTCTTGCCATAAAAGATCTACAAAGGTTTCCAGTGGCAAAACATCAACATGAGCCTTAGTTAATCGATTTTCGCCTAAATAGACGCCCAGTGATTTTATCATTTGCTTTGGGCACAGATTATGAACTCGCTCTAAAACTTTTTCATATTCAGCTTTCCATGTTTTCGAAAACTTGACCTCTAGTGCCACAAATTGAGCTGGAGCAGACATTGTCTTACGTTTGATCTCAATAATAAAATCAATGTCTCCATAGGATGAGACACTATAATAGAATATCTTATAGGGTTTTTTTCTAACCTCAAAATAAACTTTAAGTTCATTTAAAATAAGTGTTTCAAAATAAAATCCTAATCGCTCTGGGATATCTCCGATGTCTTTTATCCCTTCTGCGGCTCGAGCTACTCCGCAGTCGAAGTAATAAAATTTTGGATGTTTACTTTCTTTAGGGATAAGGCGTAGGGGATACGGCTCAATCATTTGGCCAACTAAAGTATCTTGCAATATTTGAAACCAAGATTTGATTGTGTCTCCTGATTTTCCGATTTCACGAGCAAGATTTTCAAAATTAAGTATTTGCCCATGAAATTGTCCTGCCAATTCAATAAATCTTGAGAACTCATTTAAATTTCGAGTAAGCCCCTCTTGAAAGATTTCTTCTTTGAGATAGGTTTCTACATAAGTAAATAGAAAATCATTGATAATTTCTTTGTCAGGTTCAGTGACTGACCTTGGTAAACAGCCCGAAAATAAGAGACTTCGAATTGATTTTGTCTTACCGATTTCCCTCAAGCATAAGGGGTACATTTTTTTTGAAAGCGCTCGACCCGCAAGAAGGTTAGCGCCTTCTTTTTTTAGTTTTCGTGCACTAGAGCCTGTCAAAAAAAATACAAGACCGCGGAGTTCTATTAAGCGATGAACCTCGTCCATTAGAGACGGTATTTTCTGAATCTCATCAATGAGAACTATTCTTTTGGCTTTGAGGTGACCTACCAGCTCTTCTAAATCGCTGGGGTTCAAAGAAAGCTGTCGAAATGTGGATTGTTTCAATAGATCAATAATGACATCAGGCTTGGTTTCTTCTCTGATAAAAGTACTTTTACCGGTGCCTCGAGGGCCCAATAGTAAAATAGAAGTCTTTGCTTTTTCATAGACTCTTGCGTACTTCAATGAGGCCTCCACTTTTCCATTTTCCTAGTAGAACTAGGAAAATGCAAGTATATTTCCTAGTTCTACTAGGAAATCAGAAATAGCACCTAACCGTAAGCCCGGGTAAGTTTATATTTTCATGAAAATCCGTGTATCAAAGTCAGATTTTCGCGAAAATCTGACTTTGGCTAAGGACAAATCTTTTTTGACTTCAGCTTCCAAGAAGGCGCACACATCTCAAGCCACTGTCCATCTTTGTATGTGGAAAAGGAGTAAGTCCAGGAAACTCGAGATGAATTGCTGATGCGAACTTGGTCTGGAGTTTTTTGAACTTCGACTCCATCCAATGTGTAGCACCATCCATAAACTCTGTAAAAAGTGGGTGAAATATAATCGAAGGCGTCTTTGCCTTGGGGGGATTTTTGAATCGCATTGATATTGCTTTCAGTTCCTTCAAAAGGAACCTGATACTTTTTTAATACCTGAAGAGTAAACGCACCGACAGACAGTGAGGATCCGAGTTGTTCTTCTTTTTGTAGAGAGGGGATTTCAGAGCAGGGGCCTACGATTTTTAATTGGGCTGCGTTTGCAGAAAAAGTATAAAGCAGGAATAAAATCGTTAGTGTCTTCAAGTTCGGCCCCCTTAGTATGGTAGGCCGCAGATCTAGTGCGAGAGCTTGATAGAATCAAGCTCGATCGCTTTAATTCACGAACAATTTATTATTGAGTGATTTGCTGAACAATCGCTGACGAAACTTTGGCGCGAGCCAAAAGATCATTGCGATAGGCTTGCGCTTCTTTTGAAGTTGCAAACAAGCCAACACTCACGCGGTACCAAGTATTGCCCTTCACTTTGGCAGCAATGTAAAACGCGCTGAAGCCTTTGGCTTTCAACTCATTTGACATGTTTTGAGCTTCTTCCTCTTTAGGATAAGCAGCAACTTGCACAGTGTATTTTCCGGCAGCAGAGGCCGCGACTTCTTTAGGAAGAACAGTTGGAATGGTAGCAGCAGTTTTTGCAGCTTTAGCAGCACCATGGGCAGCCTCGCCAGCAGGGTCGTGACCTTCAGCCACTTTCGCAGCAGCGGTAGATGGCTCTTCTTTTTTCGCATCTGGTTTAGCTTCAACACTGGCAGCAGCACGAACGGGCTCGTGCTTAGCGGCGGCTTCGTGTGTAGGAGCTGCTTCTGCATGAGCAGTTTCAGCATGTGCCTCGCCATGGGCTTCTGTGTGCTTGTCTTCTTTTTTTGCACCTTCATCATCGGTGACAAATTCTTCAGCAAGCTTTGCGATCTCTTCGTCAGTCAAAGCTTTGTTTGGTTTTACTTCAGTCACATCGTGAGCGACAGAAGCCACTGAACGCTCGTCGTGGCCTTTGGCTGCTTCGCCTGCGACTTCAGTTTCGCCAGCAGCTTCGGCATCGCCATGGCCTGGTTCCATTTGCGCGAGCTTGTGTTGATTGTCGCTAAATTTTTTGCCGACAAAAGTGCCGATAGAAAAAGAGAGCAATGAAATAAAAAACACGAGAACTAATTTAACGATAACATCAGTCTTTGATGCGTAACGCTCGACGGCCATCTGTATACCTCACTTCGCTTCAATGCATTGGATTAACACTACCTTTATTATATTACTTCGGTGATTTTGATCTGGTCAATGTGTCATGATATTGACAGCGAGGTATAGGACTATGGAATCAGCAAATTTGGCTCCCACATTGGAATCTGACGCGGCGCTGTTGGTGGCGATCAAGGCTGCTCGGCTCGGGCGTGAAGTCCTTCTAAAGTATCATGGGCGCCTCGAGCACATCGAAGAGAAGTTTCAAGCAGGTCTAGTCAGCGAAGCCGATCGCGAATCCGAAAAAGTGATTTTTGATTATCTCAGGAAAAATTTTCCCCATGATGAGTTTATTGGCGAAGAGTCCACCTCCGATGCGGACTTGACCAAAGTCCGGGAAAAATCAGCCCAGGGCTTTCGCAACCGAAAATGGATCGTTGATCCTTTGGATGGCACCACTAATTATGTGCACCGCTTTCCGGTTTACTGCATCAGCATCGGCCTCGAAGTGAATGGCCAAGTAGAAGTGGCCGTGATTGATGTTCCGCAGTTGGGAGAAGTTTACACCGCGGTTCGTGGCAAAGGTGCTTTCGTCAATGGCAAACGTCTCCATGTGAGCAATACACAAAATTTACGAGATTCACTTTTGGCCACAGGATTTATCGGAGAGAAGGAGACCATCCTCGAAGAGCAACTGCGTATTTTTACCAACATTGTTCGTCGCTGCCGTGGTATTCGTCGGGCGGGAGCCGCCGCTTATGATTTGTGCATGGTCGCTCGCGGAGTTTTTGACGGCTATTGGGAGCGTGGCTTGAGCCCTTGGGATTCTGCTGCGGGCATCTTACTCGTGCGTGAAGCAGGCGGAGTGGTCACCACATATAGCGGAGCCGAGTACAATCCCTTTCATCAGTCCTTGATTGCAGGGAATCCAAAAATTCATGCGGAGATTCGCAAAGACTTTTCAGAAATATTGAAGAGTCCTATTGATTGAAGCGCTTTTTTTTGCCTAGTCCAAACTCCATGTAAAAATTTTCGTCATGCAAAGGTCTAGGAAATTTTTGAGTCCAGGGGCCTGTCAAAGGCCTGACGTGTCACTTCGGAAATTTTGTCAATTTTTTGCAAAGATTCCGCTTAACTCTAAGCCAAGTTCTTTAAATTAATTCTGAGCTGTGATTCTCGATCAATGTCTTGTTGGCATTGGCGTTGCTCTCTTTTCCAAAGGAGAGACGTGTCCCATTGATCAAGGAGGATCGAAGTGGCTGAAGAGAATGCAGCACCGAAAGAAGCGGCCCCCGCCGCCCCAGCCGGAAGTCCAGCTTCCAAACAACCACTTATTTTGATGGCCTTGGCTGTTGTCAACATGGCCGTCGTTGCCGGTGTTGGCTTCATGATCTATCAAGGTAAAAAGAAAGATGCCGCTGAGCCAAAAATTGAGCATGTGATCAAGGGCGAGCACGAAGCACAAGAGCATGATTCCAAAGAAGAAAAAAACATCGTTGGCAAAGTCATTCCACTTGAAACTTTCATCGTCAACTTGGCTGGCAGTAAAGGCCGTCGCATCGCCAAAGTAAATATGGAAATCGAGCTCAACGGAGCTCCCGTCGTCGAAGAAATTGAAAAGCGCAAAGCTCAAATCCGCGACATCATCATCATCATTCTTTCCGGAAAAACATACGATGAAGTTGCAGCCAAGGATGGCAAAGAAACTCTTCGCGAAGAAATAAAAGACACTGTGAATGCCTTTTTGACCAAGGGCAAAATTAATTCCGTTTATTTTACTGAGTTTATTTACAACTAGGCCACGGAGAACGAACGATGAATCAAGTTCTATCACAATCAGAAGTTGATGCCCTACTTGCCGCGGTTTCCGAAGGCGAAGTCGGTACTGGCGATGCCAATGCGGCGGCTGGTGGTGGAGGCGGCGGCGGAGTTAGCGGTGGCTCGGGGGCTGTATCTGGTGGCAATGGCCGAATCCAAGAGGACAAAGTTGTCGTTACATATGATCTGACTTCACAAGATCGAATCATTCGTGGCCGTCTACCTCAGCTTGAAGTTATCTACGAAAAATTCATGCGGTCGTTTCGAGTGTCACTTTCAAGTGCTCTGCGAAAGATTGCTTCTTTGACACTGGCCTCGACTGACTTTTTAAAATTTGGCGAATTTATTAATACATTGCCCATGCCTACGTGCATGAGCGTTCTTCGTTTTTCAACTCTGCGTGGATCTGCCTTGTTAGTGATTGAGAGTAAGTTGGCTTACGCGCTTGTAGATAGTTTTTTTGGTGGAGCTGATCGTCCATACACAAAGATTGAGGGCAAAGACTTTACACAGATCGAGCTTTCTATTGTGCGTAAGGTTGTTGAACTTGCAATTGATGACCTTGAAGCCGCATGGGCTTCGGTTGAAAAAATTGGTGCTTCGTTTGTTAGGACTGAGGTCAATCCTCAATTCGTCGGTATCGTACCTCCAACAGATGTGGTTATCGCATCGACTTTTGACGTCGAACTCGAAAATGCAAACGGAACTATTACGATCGTAATTCCTTACGCAACTATTGAGCCGATCAAACAGAAACTTTCAAGTGGCTTTCAAGTGGAGAGCGATCAAACAGATAAAAAACTTTGGACTTCAATTATTAAAGAGCAGCTTTACGAAACCGACATGAATATTTTAGTCAACTTGGGTGAGACCGAAATCAGTCTGCGTCAACTCATGAAACTTCAAGTGGGCGATGTGATTCCTCTTGATCAAGACTCTTCTGGCGAATTCGACATTCAAGTTGAGGGCGTCAAAAAGTTCAAAGGCTACTACGGAATTCATCACGGCACGGTGGCAATGCAGGTCACTCAGCGCCGCGAAAAAGAAATTGAATAGAAAATAGAAAAGGGAGCAACCATGGCAGACACAGACATAGACAATTTGGCAGCAAAGTTAGCAGATGAGGCAGATGCCACTGGTGCGGGTGGCGGCGCGGGCAACGGCGGCGACAATGCTGGCCCTGAGCTGAGTGACAAAAAAGATCGTAATCTTAATTTGATTATGGATATTCCTCTGCGCGTGACCGTTGAACTCGGTCGGACAAAAATGCCGGTCAACGAGCTTTTGAATCTCGGCCAAGGTTCTGTGATAGAGCTCAGCAAGCTTGCTGGGGAGCCGATGGAAGTTCTCGTGAATGACAAGTTAATTGCTCGCGGTGAGGCCGTTGTGGTCAATGAAAAATTTGGCGTGCGCTTAACAGATATTATTTCAACTAAAGAGCGCGTTGAACAACTTAAGTAGGGCGGAACTGATGATTTCTAGATTTTTTTGCAGTTTGGTATTGTTAATGTCGCTTTCAGTTTTGGCTGAGACCTCTCCAGAGGTCATTGAGGCTGAAAAGCTGATTCAAACCTCAACTGCAACGGTATCACCAACAGTCGTTGCTGCCGTTGCGAATGTGGCAACAGAAATGAAAGAGCCAACGATCCCAGCTGGAAGTGACGTTGAGATCAAGCCTTCTACTGAAAAAATAAATGATAAAAAAGAGACTGAAATTCCGGTTCAGCTTGAGCCCACAAAAAAAGCAGGTTCAGATCACAGCCTTTACTTTAAGGCAATTTTGAGTTTGTTGGTGGTTGGCGGAATGGGTGTGGGCGGCTATATTCTGATTGGCCGTTATCGACGTGCTAATTTGATAAAAAATCCTGCCACGCAAATTAAGATTTTAACTCAGCATCATTTGGGGCCTAAGAAATCTTTAGCAATCGTTCGTGTTGCTGGTGAGTCGATTTTAATCGGGATCACTGATCAAAATATCTCGATGCTAAAGTCGTTGTCTCTTCTTGATGAAGACATTCCAGAAGAAACGCCATCGCAATTTTCTACTATTTTTGCTGCCAAAAACGCCCAGCAACTACAAATGGAAGAGCCTACCCGAAACTCGGCGAATCAAGCTATGGCTTCTCGGACTGAAGACGAAGAATTCTCAATCGCAGGGATAAAAGATTTTGTATCTACAAGACTTAAAAACATGAGGACATTAGAGTGAAAAAACTTTGGTCTCACGATATTTTTCCTGCGGTGTTTTTGTTCTTTGGGGCTCTGCTTTTTTCGCGGATGAGCTTTGCTCAAGTGACTTTGCCATCCCTAAATCTAGGCTTTAAAACAACTGACAATCCGAATGAAGTTGTTAATGCAATCAAGATCGTTTTAGTAATGACGGTTCTGACATTAGCGCCGGCGATCTTGATTATGATGACGAGCTTTACTCGTTTGATCATCGTTTTTTCGTTCTTGCGACAAGCCATGGGCGTGCAACAAATGCCACCTAATCAACTTTTGGTAGGTCTTGCTCTCTTTTTGACATTTTTTATTATGGGTCCTTCATTTACCGAGATGAATACAAAAGGCATTCAGCCTTATTTGGCTGGCAAAATCGGACAAGAAAAAGCTCTCGATGAAACTCTTGCGCCACTTCGAAAGTTTATGTTCACGCAGACTCGACCTGCCGATTTGTCGCTATTTGTTCGTT
>CANCBY010000117.1 GCA_947374445.1 Pseudobdellovibrionaceae bacterium | reverse complement strand
GCGTTATTATCAGAGATGTATTGATTCTGTTGCTGGCCGAAATACATGGCAGCAATACCAAGTCCTACGTTGGCGATAATTTCGCCGGTGTTGGAACGCTTTGGCTGAGAAACGTAACCATTTCCAGCAAGCATACACTGAACACAACCACCTTCAGTTTGTGATTTTTGTTGCTCGCGTTGGTATTCTTTAACTTCTTTTTTATAGTCTTTTTGAGCTACTTTGATGCGACTTTTAATATCAGCAATTTGTTGTTTTAGATCGTTAGATTCCGCATCTTTTTTCTTCCAAATATCGTATGACTTTTGCCACTTTGAAAGTCCATCGACGCATTTCGATCGATCAAACTTTGCATAGGATTTCGAGCTGTCTATTTTATTTCCGAAGTCACAAGCTTTAGCAGCATCAACATAACCAGCTTTAGTTACGTCACAGGCTTTATCCCAACCTGGAAAATCACTTGTATCTTCTGTTCCACACTGCCAGCCCGAACCAGCATCAGCTGAGCTTCCGCCTTTTGAATCAGCCCCATCTTTAGAAGTATTACACTTCGTCGGAGAAGCAGAGCATTTTCCATCCTTACAAAGAAAGTTATCATATTGACCGCAAGTCTTTGGAGACGAAATATGTTTCTCAAGAAGACTCACGGATTCTTTTGAAAGTCCGTATCGAGAAACCGTATCTCGACCTGATTCATAATCACGCTTCGCTTCACGAGCCTCTTTTTGCGCGTCAGATTGCTTCTCTTTTAAATTGCTCATGTCTTCGTTGAGCTGATCGATAGCATCTGCAATATCAGTTGCGGCATCGCCCACATCGACTTGGTAAGGGCATTGGCTCATTCCGCCGTAGACTCCAGCTCCCCACATTTGTGCGTGAGACTTGGCAGAGACAAGTGTCATCGCGAATGTCATCGCGACTGTTATCGCTGCATTGACGATCATGCTGGCCAGGAAATGTTTCATGTTCTTCATGCGAAACTCCTCAAAATTGGCTACCGACTAACTCTCCGAAAAAATTAATTGCTATAACTTCAGCAAAAAAATCAAAACGGATTCGATGGTTTATCGACTGAATCATGCTGAGACTTAACGTCTGGGAGGACTTTCGTGAAGATCTTGGTCTAAGATCTAGTCTGAGTCCTCGTCCATGAGTCTGTTGATCGCAATATCCTATTGCTTCTCTCATAACCACAATTCTACACTGAGAGTACGACATGAAACACACAATTCTTTGCGTAGATGATGAAATTGATAACGTCGATGCGCTTGAGCGAATCTTTCGCAGCAAATATACAGTATTAAAGGCCACGTCTGGCGCTCAGGCATTGGCTTTGCTGGACCAAAATCTAGATCCGATTGCTCTGATCATCACTGATCAACGAATGCCACAAATGACTGGTGTCGAATTTCTATCGCAAACGCTTTTGAGTCATCCTGAGACAATGCGAATTTTGCTGACCGGCTATACCGACATGGAATCCATTATCTCGGCAGTAAATAGCGGACAGATCTATCGTTATATTAATAAACCTTGGGACCCTGTCGACCTTACGAATACTGTTGATCGCGCTGTTGAGCGCTTTGAAATGAAGATTGAACTCAAGCAAAAAAATATAGATTTGCAAAATGCTCTTTCTGAACTGCAAGTTTTAGATCAAGCTAAAAATCAATTTATGATTCTCATCAATCACGAACTAAAAACTCCGCTCACCTCGATTCTTAGCTTTAGCGAGCTTCTCAAAGAAACTCGCCTCAATGAAGAACAAGAGCTTTGCGCCTCACGAATCGAAAAAGGCGCCAATCGACTCAAAGATTTGGTGGATGATGTTCTGACAATAGTCAGTGCCGAAACTAAAACCTTGAAGCCAAAAATTTCTCCTTTTGAAATGAGTTCTCTATTAGTGAACTTGCAGCCAGCTCTGCAGTCTGCAATGAATAAAAAAAATCAAACTTTGACAAAAAACTGGAGCGACAAAAGAATTGTTGCCGATCAGGCCTTAGTTCAGCAAGTTCTTGAAAGAATCGTTCATAATGCTTCAAAATTTGGAAGCGAAAATGAGCCTATCAAGATTGAAACAGAGGTTTCGCAACCCCATCGCATGAGATTGACCGTCTCCAATCGAGGACCACAAATTTCTCCTCAGGTTATAGATAAAATTTTAAGGCCCTTCTTTCTGGATGAAGATGTGATGAACCACTCTGTTGGTATGGGCTTAGGCCTTACACTCTGCCAAGCAATTCTAAAAGCCCATGGCTCGCAACTATCGATTGAAAACACTCTGGGTGGTGTTCAAGTTTCGTTTGATATTCCCTGCCTCTAAGAAATGTCCGGCGGACAAAGTTTAAAAGAGCCTAATTCGGTCACCCTTTGCATTGCGTTTATGATAAGTAATTTGATTTTTTGCAATCGGTCCTCACCAGGAGGACTTATGATTATTCTATTTACCTTGCTCAGTCTCATCTTCGGACTTGGTCTGCCAAAAGCTTACGCGGCGGCAAATATCGAAAAGATTGAACTTATTGAGGGTGCCAAAATAAACCTAACGACACAGGGCAAAGCCTGGATCGAGGATGGCGCCATTATAAAGATGGAGCGCAATCAAGGACGCTGGGAGCTTCAAGGTCTAAAACCTGGTCGGTCTGAGTTTGAAATTGGTGATCATCATTTTTTAGCAACTGTGATTTCACGCAATCAAAACCGAACTCTCGAAGTTCTTGCTCCAACAATAGCCAAAGCCCTTCAGCTCAAGGTTGTCAAAAAAAATGATCACGTTTTTGTCGTGGGCCGAATTCTTCGATGGCAGGATTGGCAAAATTTAGCTGAAGCTTGTGCAGACGAGATTTGCGATTATGAAATGCGAGCTACAGCCTCAAAAGAAGTTGAAGCTCACCTAAAAATTGAACTCTCAAAAATGTTTCGCAAATTTTCTCTTTTTCCTTACCACTTAGAGATAACGGATCGATTTCAAATTCATGTGCATCCGAAACTTCCTCAATTTGAAAAATTAGCAAGCCTTGTTTCGCGCTACGGAATCACCTTGCTAAAAGATGCGACCTCGATCGAAATGCAGCCTTTGGTCAAAGTTCAAATTATTGTCGCCGAAGTCAAAAAAGATGCGTTTTTAAATTATGGCGTGCAGTGGCCCTCAAGCTACTCGGCACAAATAGTTCCAGGAACGGCAGCCACTGAAAGCTCTGGCCTTGCTATAAATCTTCAGGCCTTGGAATCATCAGGACTTGGCAAAGTTTTAGCTCGTCCCAATTTGCTTTGCAGAAGCGGCAAAGAGGCCGAGTTTGTAGCGGGTGGAGAATTTCCGATTAAAATTATGAACTTCAAGATGCAAGACGTGGTTTGGAAGCGCTATGGGATATTACTTAAGATCAAACCTCTGGCTGATTTTTCGGGCCGGATGAGTATCTCGCTTGAGACAGAAATTTCAAGTCTTGATGGCCACACTGTTGATGGCATTCCGGGTCTGCTCACAAACAGAGTGCAAAGTCATTTTGACCTTTCGGAATCAAAAACAATTGCTCTTTCGGGCCTTATAAAAAGTGAAAGTACTGAATCACAAGCGGGTCTGCCAGGCTTAAGCCGAATTCCAATTTTAGGGTCTCTTTTTTCATCAAAAGAATTTCGCGAAAATCGAACTGAACTCGTTATTTTTGTACGCCCCGAAATAGTCCAAGAGGGATCAGATCAAGGTTCAGAAACAGGATCAGACATATGAATTGGCTTGCGAGAGCAAAGGATATCGAAAAGAAAATTCAATCGATCCCCATTCATGAAATTTCTTATGGCGCTCTGGACGAGAGCAAACTCAGACAAAACAAAATTCATCAGTTGATCGACGAGTCGACATCACAACTAGACACGCCTTCGAGATTGAGAATTTGCGATGAATTTATGGCTTATGGTCCCCTGGCTCCCCTACTCAGCGACGAGAATGTCACAGAAATTCTTATCCTTTCAAAATCAGATATTTGCTACGAAAAAGAAGGCCGCCTGCACAGGCTAGAAGATGAGTTTTTAAGTGAACTTACATTTCAAAATTTCATTGAAAAAATTTGCCAGGAATCAAAAACCCACTTCAATATTGAATGCCCTATCGCAAATGGAAAGTTTGGTGACTTTAGGTTGCATCTGATTTCTGCGGAGCTAACTCAGAGCTCTGTGCAAATATCATTGCGCCGTCACCCTAAAAATCCATGGACCTTTGAGCGACTGATTAAAAGTGGCTGGGCAGACGAAGCTATCGCTAGAAAAATGAGAGAAATTTTACAGCAGAAGAAAAGCTTTTTGGTTGTTGGGGCCACAGGCTCTGGAAAGACATCGTTACTCAACGCCTGTCTTCAAGAATTGCCTAATTTTGAAAGGTGCATTCTCATCGAAGACACGTCGGAGTTAGCAATTCCAAACCAGGTCTCGACCAAACTTATCACTCGTTTTGATGCACAATCGATTTTGTCACCGATTGACCAGGCTGAGCTCGTTAAGCAATCACTGCGAATGCGACCTGATCGACTTGTGATGGGAGAAATTCGCGGGAACGAAGCCAAAGACCTCTTGATGGCACTCTCAACAGGTCATGAGGGAAGCTTTGCCACTCTTCATGCCTCAAACGCCAAGCAGGCTTTGCTAAGACTTGAGATGTTAATTCAGATGGGAGCACCGAATTGGAGCTTGAATGCGATTCGTAACCTTATCGGACTCAGCTTGAAGTATGTTGTCGTTGTCGAAAAAAAACCTGAAGGCACTCGAGGCCTTCAGGGAATTTATGAACTGACTTCTATTGAAGAAAATGGAATTCTACTCGACCGCTTGTTTTAACGAAGGATCACCAACCACGATTTTTTCAGGAGCGTAGTTTCTGACATTAGCTGGAGCTTCTTCCACCTCACGAGCTGCCGTTGTTTCGATCGCATCTTCTGCCAGAGCTTCGGCTTTTGCACTCGTTGGCTCTTCTTTGAGCAATCGAGTTTCAAAAAACTTGCGCGAAATATCTTCGGCAATTTTTGCTCCGCGAGCATCTTTAGGATTTTTGTAGGTTAGAAGATCTTTGGCGGCCTCATCAGTACCTGAGGACATGGTCACCCGATCTTTGGTCGAGGTGGTACCCATCGGAACTCCGAAAGATGGAGCTCCAGGTCGGCGTGGCTTGGCTTCTGAAAGATCGACTGATTTTACCCGTGGACTGTTTGGCAAAATGCTACTGAGCTTTTCCACACTACACCTCCTGTGTATTTTTCTGTGTATTTACTACGTATTTTTGAAGCCATCCTGGTTTTAAAATTCTTGTCACAACTCTTATCGAATTTCTTATCGGCAGAAACTGTCTAAACTTGAGACGTTTTTGAATTGCTGTGCTTTGGTCTAGTCCCTGCTATCAAAGACAATTTCTTGCGGCAGCGACTGGAGATTGTAGGTATTGGCCATTGAAAACCCGTAGGCACCTGTGTCAGCAATTACCAGAAACTCACCAGCTTGAGTTTCATGTAGAGAACGTGATTTGCCAAAGAAGTCTGCCGACTCGCAAATAGGGCCCACAACATCGTATGAATTCACTGGTTTGTCGGAGTTCTCACGAGTCGAATAAATTTGGTGATAGGCTTCATAAAGCGCCGGGCGAAGAAGATGATTCATTCCTGAGTCGACTATAATAAAATTTTTGTAGGGCGTCGGCTTGAGATATTGGATCTCGGTCATTAGCAATCCCGCGTGAGCTACGAGCCAACGGCCTGGCTCTGACTGGAGCTCAGCACCAAGTGGCGAAAGTTCTTGATGAATTACTTGAGCGTACTCTGCTAACAAAAACTCTTCTTTTTTTAAATCAGTGCTTTCGTAATGAATGCCAAGGCCACCACCGAAATCAAAGCGATGTAGCTCAGGGTATTGCAACTTTAAATCTAAATAAACTTTTTTTAGGATCTGTAGCGCCTCTCGCAAACCAGAAAATTCTAGCATCTGCGAGCCTAAGTGAAGGCTGATCCCCTTGAGCGAAAGATGCTGTCTGTTTTGCAAAAGAAATTTTTTAATTTCTTCCAAAACCGAAAGCTCAATACCAAATTTATTTTCATGAAGTCCGGTGGCAATATAAGGATGCGTATCAATGCTGATATTAGGGTTAAGCCTAAGCGCAATCGCAACTTGCTTGTTTTTACTTTTCGCAATTTCGCAAATTCGGACTAGCTCCGCAAGACTTTCGACGTTGATTTGGTGTATTGAAAGATCGATGGCATTCGAAATTTCTTTGACGGTCTTGCCCACACCGCTGAAAACAATATCCTTGGCGGCGAAACCGGCTTGAAGTGCTCTTTCGATTTCACCGAGAGATACAACATCAATTTTGCATCCCATTTTTTGTAGGAATTTTAAAATTTCGATATTTGAATTGGCTTTCATTGCATAGTAAAGATCCACTCCCTTGAGAGCGCTTTTCATTTTACTGTAGCGATCGGCGATAATTGCTAAGTCATAAATATACGCAGGGCCTTGGTAGCTTTTTGTCCAAGCCGATAAAGACTTAGGGTTCAGCCCAAAGTGCAACTCGTTACCTGTGTATTTGAAATAGGAACTCAATTTGCTAAACCTAATCCTCGATGCAATTTTTGTATGACACTTGGTCCCTGCTCATCGCTCACCAAGAAGCAAAAGTTGTGTTTGCTTGCTCCCAGGCAAATCATCCTTACATTGACATCAGAAATGGTTTCAAAAATCTTTTTTGCCAAGCCTGGTGTATGATTGATATTATTTCCGATGATCGATACAAGACTTAGGTTTTCTTCGATTTGCACATCAGCAAAAACCGAAAGCTCTTGAATGAGTTTTTTATTGAGCAACGTAGAATCATCTAAGGTCAAAGACACACTGATTTCACTTGTTGTGATAGCATCAATCGAAACCTGATTGTCATTAAACACTTTGAAGATGTTAAACAAAAATCCATGTGTATGAAGCATGTCTGGAGTCGACAATGTCACTAAGACCTGCTTTTTTCTTAGAGCTATGGCACGAAATAAAGGACCAGATTTAACCTCTTTGCGAATCCAAGTTCCTTTTTGGCCCGAATCAAAACTAGATCCCACAAAAACAGGAATGTTTCTTCGCATCGCAGGCTCAAGAGTGGCTGGATGCAAAATTTTTGCGCCAAATGTCGCTAGCTCTGAGGCCTCTTTGAACGAAATTTCTTCGATGGATTTTGCTTCAGCTACAATCCTTGGATCCGTCGTCGCAATCCCCGCCACATCGGTCCAGATCTCAAGAATATCAGCGCCGACCGCTTCAGCAAGAATCGCTGCTGAGTAATCGCTGCCACCGCGGCCGAGTGTTGTTGTGAGACCTTCCTCCGTTCGTCCGATGTAACCTTGAGTGACAAGCATGTTTGCCGCTGGCGGATTCTTAGCGACGAGCTCTTCGGCTTTCAAAGCAATCCGCTGAGTTTGAGGTCTTGCTTTACCGAACTGATCATCGGTGACAAGAAT
>CANCBY010000116.1 GCA_947374445.1 Pseudobdellovibrionaceae bacterium | reverse complement strand
TTTGGCACCTCGATGTCGGCTCATCACATCCTGGGGCTGGAGCAGGTCCCAAGGGTTTAGCTGTTCGCTAATTAAAGTGGTACGCGAGCTGGGTTCAGAACGTCGTGAGACAGTTTGGTCCTTATCTTCTGTGGGCGTAAGAAATTTGAGCAGACCTGTCCTTAGTACGAGAGGACCGGGATGGACGAACCTCTGGTGTTCCTGTTGTCGCGCCAGCGGCAATGCAGGGTAGCTATGTTCGGAATAGATAACCGCTGAAAGCATCTAAGCGGGAAGCTAACTGCAAGATAAGATTTCTCTAGAGCTTCGGCTCTCTAAAGGCTCCTTGGAGACTACAAGGTTGATAGGCGAAAGGTGTACATGCAGTAATGCATTCAGCTGATTCGTACTAATAGGCCGTGCGGCTTTTATAATTTTTCTTATTTTTTTAATAAGACCAACTTTTTCGGATTTTGGTTCATAAAATAAGGCTAAAATAAATGGAACTAACCTTTTTGCTAAAAATCACTTAAGTCAATTTTTCAACTTTCAAAAAACATATTGCTATATCTCAACTATTAGTTTAGTTAAGTCATGGCAAAGAACATTAAATTGTTCATTACATTATATCACCTTTTGCTGGTGTTTTTAGCAGAGGGGCCACACCTGATCCCATTCCGAACTCAGAAGTTAAGCCCTCTTGCGGCGATGGTATTGCACGGGTGACCGTGTGGGAGAGTAGCACGACGCCAGCTCTATTTTTAAGACCCGATTACATTTTTGTAGTCGGGTTTTTTTTTATCTTAATGCTTGTTTCCCATACTCGATTTTTTGTTAAATTTTCGTCTAAAGCCATAAATAGAATAAACTGATTCTCTTCAGAAATCAAAATTGCGTTTAGAGTTGAAGACTTTGATTTGGCTGGTTCGTAATTTTTTAGATATGAAAGAGATTTGCTTATTTGGCCAACAATACTTCCTGTTAACTGGGTTTCAAAACTTATTTTTGTTATATTATCAAATGTTGAAGGCAGCTTTCCGTTTTTAATCTGAGACTTAAGCTCTTCGACTATTTCGGGCTGAAGTTTTTTTGAGAACTCAGTGTCCTCAAAAAGAAGAAAGTTTAGCCTATTTTGCTTTGATATTTTTTGGAGCGTTTGGGTATAAAATAGTGTCTTCATAGGAGCAAAAGAAAGCATTAAAAATCCTGTTGCGACAAAGAATGTGATAATTGCGATAGCTCTAATGATTTGAATTCTCCAGACTCTTTGTTGTTCTGATGAGCCTGCATTCTAATTGGTTTTGATAGCGGCTTAACCATAATATTAGATGACAAAAATTGTTTTGGGAAAATGGAGTACAGTTATTGCTGCTAACTGCCTGAATTTACTTAAAAAATTGGTCTTTGGTCCATCGCAAAAATTGCTCTCTGTGGGCTAGCTATCAGTTATATGACATTTCTATTTTGTCTTGTTTGACAAAAAAACACAGTATTTTTAACTACTTATGATTTTTGTATCAGATTGGCACGGGCTTTGGAGTGTTTGAGCATTGAAGAGGTGTGTATGCGCAAACTAATCCGTCTGGCCTTAATTATATTTGCAATGGGTTACCATGTTGGATGCAATAAGGTGAAGTTTGCAAAGGATCCCAATCAGGATCCATGTTTATCGAGCCCTGGAACCTGTACCTATATTAATGGGCGTTACAATTGGAATGAAAAGGTCACGGCATCTCTAGGTAAAGTTGATATTCTGATAGTGGACGATAATTCAGGCTCGATGTCTTTTGAACAAAACAGCATGGCTCAAAAGTTTAGTCAGTTTGTAGCAGCACTCGATGCAAAAAATGTCGATTACCGTATTGGTATTACTACGACTGATATTTCGTCTCCATCAAATCCTGCGAGAGGCATTAATCAGTCTGGAGCTCTTCAAGATGGTAAGCTCATCAGTTTTCCTAACGGGAAAATGTATTTAGAGAATGCCTTTGGGTCTCAATCAGATAGATCCAGCTGGTTTTCGCAAACAATTCAACGACCAGAAACTATAAATTGTGAGAACTTTGTAAAGAATAATCCGACGATTTCATCCGATTCGCAGTCATATCTTGATAACTGCCCTTCTGGCGATGAGCGGGGTATTTACGCGGCGAATCTAACGATTCAAAATAATCCGTCTGGATTCATTCGTCCAGAGGCACATCTGGCCATAGTAATTTTATCCGATGAAGATGTGAGAAGCTCAAATTACTACAAATCAACTAAGTACGGCCTTTCAAGCATGGATCTACCGCTTGGTTTAATTGGTTCGGTTAATACGCTATATCCAAGCAAGACTTTATCGGTTCATTCGATCATAGTAAAACCAGGGGCCCTTCAGTCGGTGACACAAGATCAGATGAACACGGTAATCACTGGTCTGCAGGCAGATCCACTTATGGGTTATACTCCGTCTCAATATTTTGCGAGCAGCTCAGCGGGCGATGCATGTTTGAATCAACAATCTTCGCAAATTCCGGGCGCTGGATTTGGAGGAAGTTATGGCTACCTCTATGCTCTACTGACAAGACAAACCGGTGGCATCGAAGGCGACATCTGTGCGGCTGATTATGGATCACAGTTGAGCAACATGGGCTCAAGTATTGCTGAACAGGTCAAAGAGGTTCAGTTAAAGTGCTCGGATGCGCGTGATTTGGTTGTGACTATGACTCCGTCAAACTCAATTAGTTACGCTCTTGATGGGGCAACACTGAGACTTTCTGACGCGCTTCCGACAGGGACGCAGATATCGGTGAGTTATACTTGCACGCCGAATTAGGGGTCGCGATCTCATGAGGGCGAAACAAGTTCAAATTTCTCGTTTGAATAAAATCAATCCACAAATGATTTCAATTGCCATAGTTTTGGCAGCGCTGGCGCTTTTTATAATAACAGTGATTAGTATCATAGGTTTGACTGATCAACAGAACCGAGATCTTGTTGATTACGAATTTAGAATTATTCTTCAAGGGAATGGTGAGCTACTAAGGACGGCCAGCAATAGAGAGTTCAGCCAAAAAATTTCTCTTAGCGATCAGAGTTTTTATCTTAGAATTCTAAATACAGTAAGTCATGGGCAGTTTGAAGCAGGCAGTTCTTTACTAAAAGAAAGTCAGTGCGTTGATGAAAGGTATTTTGAATTTGATCTTACTTTCTGTAGGCCAAGACTGATTCCATGGAGTTTTTTAAAAATTGTGACAACTCTTTTCGCTATGATTATGGTTATTTCTTTTGTTGTTTTGCAGCGACTCAATTTGAATATGGTGACGTCATTTCAAAAATTATTTCAAGTTGCCGGGATTCCTCATCCTTCAAAATTAAGTTTTTCTGGTGCCTGGCATGTTGCTGCTGAAATGGCTGAGCGCTTTCAAATTTTTCAGGACCAAGCCATCGAATTTGAAAGAAATAAGGCAGTTGCGGGTATTGCCAAACAAGTTGCACATGATATTCGCTCACCTCTGTCGGCCTTAAATATAGTGATGCATGGATTGCCTGGAATTTCTGAGGAGAGGCAGTTATTGATTCGTAATGCCATTCAACGGATTAATGACATTGCTAATGATCTTTTGCGGAAGGGCAAGCAGCTTTCCGCTTCAGAGGTATTTGCACAGGAATCTGTCGATCAGGTGCTTGTGACATCGGTTAGCAATCAGGCCCATGTCATTCTGCCCTTTCAAGTTATCAACAGTCTTGTTCCCGAAAAACAAGTCGAATTCCAAGATAGGCCTGATATCAAAATCGAAGCTGATCTTCAGGTAGGCTCTGGTGATATCTATGTAAAAGGTAATGCTGCAGAACTTGGTCGAGTTATTTCTAATCTTGTAAATAATTCGGTTGAGGCTTTTGGGAGCAATTCCGGTAACGTCGTAATTGGACTAAGGGGATATCGTGAGCAGATTTTAATAATTATTAAAGATAATGGAAAAGGAATTCCTGCGCATATTTTGTCTCAGTTAGGCCAAGAGGGGGGTAGCTACGGCAAAAGTAGCTCTTCGTCAGGCAGTGGCTTGGGGGTCTTCCATGCTAAGAAAACTATCGAATCTTGGAGTGGTACTTTGGCAATTCACTCTCAAGAAGCTATCGGTACAACTGTTGAAATTAAACTCCCGAGGGCTCGCGGAGTTGGGTAGAATCAGTTTTACGAGAATTGTGTTAAATTGTAACCGGCCCGATTGGGAGGCCCGTTGAAGAAAATTTTTATAATCATACTTATCGCTGTAACTTTAGTATATGTGCAGCAAGATAAAGACGATAAAAATGTAATGCAAATTCTTTTTCCGGTTGTTTTGCTTAAGCCAGGCCCTGAGCTTTTGGATCCTGATAACACAGAGACTATTTGGGAGTATTATCTTCTTGAGAATTTGTCTTGTGGCCTCGTGCGGGATTCCAAATTTTCGGCTAGTGGTTACGAGGGCTGTCTAGCGGAGAGATTTTATCAAGAGG
Source organism: Pseudobdellovibrionaceae bacterium (assembly GCA_947374445.1). GTDB lineage: Bacteria > Bdellovibrionota > Bdellovibrionia > Bdellovibrionales > Bdellovibrionaceae > CANCBY01. The sequence continues at coordinate 3,130 of CANCBY010000116.1, read as the reverse complement.
GTGACAATACTTGGGTTTTTAATATTAGAAAACTTCAATGGTCTGATGGGGCTGAGGTTACAGCTCAGGAAATATTAGCTTGGATTGAAAGTCTACGATCGGCAAATAAGCGACATATTCGATTTCTCAAATTAGCGAATGAAATTAATTTCGATGAGCAGACGAGACAACTAAAAATCCACTTTCCTTTCAAAATGGATATGACGATTTTACATGAACTTTCGCTGGCTGACTCTGGCCTCATACCGAACTCCTTTGCGGAGAGAGGGTGGGGAAAGACAATTGGTCCGTATTCAGTTGCAGAGTGGACTGGAAATACTTTGAAGCTGGTAGCAAATAAATTTTCACCTCTATACCGAGCAGAGATGCCTCAGAGTGCAACTCTCATGAAACTGGCGGATCCCAGTCGGCGTGGTGAAATTTTTAAAACTATAGATTTAGATATTGTTGCGCTCAGTGCGACGTCCAATCCAAAGGCGGCGAGCTTGGTTTTGCCGAATGCTCCACAAACTTGGAAGTCGCATCCTATGACTATTTCCTTTTTTCATTTCAATATTAACAATACTTTCGCACAAGATTTTGCAAATCGAAATGAATTTGCTTCAATTGTATCTGAGTTTCGTTCGCAGGTTCCGGAGCTGACAAAAGCCGTGCTGCCATCTATGCCTGAAACACAGCTTGTGCCAGATGGCTTTAGTGGACGACTGGCTTCGGTGAAATCGAGTGCTCGAAACCCGCAAGGACATCTGAAGCATATCAAAATTAAATTGGATAGCATATATAAAGAATCTGTTGCCTTGTTCGAGGGGTTAAAAGTTACCTTTAAAAATCATGGAATTGATATTGAGTTTATTGTCTCCGACAAAGGCGTACTTGCTTTTGAAAGTGATGAGTTTGCTGGAATTTATGCTTTTTTAGGAAACCAACTCGATGCCTCTGGAACTTGGTCATTTTTAGCGGGGCCCCCAAATGGTCCGTTGAGTCCTTGGTTGAACGAATACAAATCAAGCTATGATAGAATTTTTCATTCAAATGATGTTAACAATCGGCAGCAAAATCTAAAATTACTTCATCAAGAAATCCTCGAAAAAAAGATTGCCGTGCCATTAATGGTAGGTAGTCAAAGATATTTGTTGAGCAATCGGGTAGATGCTTCTCGATGGAACCAATTTGATTCGAGGCTTCGAATTTACGACCTTCAGTGGAAGTGAAGATGGCCTGGACAGGTGATTTAAATTTTTTAAATTCTGGCAAACACGATTGGATTGGCACTTTAAAAGACAAGTCGCAAATTTCTTGGCGTTTCTCGAAATATTCAGATCGACTTTTCCCCTTTCCGTTTTATGAGTGTCGGATGACTGGATGGGGAATGGAGTCTTTTGGGTTTGGTGTTTCTAGGAATGAAACACAAGCTGTTCAGAAGTCGTTCGGCGAAGCCTGGGAACGCCTGTGGCTTAATAAATTGGCCTCAGAAGATGTCGTCCGCGACCAAATCAAAACATCAAATGGATTTGCTGCTGGAAGAACTGACCAGATGGCCTTGATTAATTCAAAAAACGAGTTGATCGAAAGGGCTGTAATGATGAAGGCATGGTCTGAGAAGACCGGTTGGGTTCGCACAAAGCCTAGGAGCGTTGGCAACAGGTTTTTGGTTTGGGGGCTTCGGCTGAAAGGATGGCAAACATCACTTTTTGATATCAAATCGAATTTGGGGCAGGTCAAAGCTTGCTTGATTCAGCACTCACGACTGGGAAGTATTTTTGATACTTCTTTTGTTTCAGATGAGACCACAGTTGAAGAAAAGTTGCTACTTTCTGTTATTAAGAATTCATATTTTCAAAACCCAAAAGACAACTTCGATTTGCCAGAAAATGGAGGCCCGGATGATCATCGAGATTTTTACTCTGTACCGAAAAACAATGATGCTTTTGTATTTCTCAAGGGACATGGTGTATGTGAGGCTACAGTTAAATTTTCAAATGAAGATCGTATTAAGTCAAAATTAGTAGTATGCGCTGGCGATTTTCCAGCGGTAGCGTATTCATCAAATGCAAGTTGGCCAGCTTTTTGTTGGGGGCGGCATTCTATCGGGGGGACGAATCCTTGGCCTCATCCGCTCGCTTAGAGGCTTTGTTTTTGCGAAAAAATTATATGTTTTTCTATTTTTTATTTTGAGTCTATTCAAGACTTCACTTCTTTTTTTCTAACGAGAAAAACTAAAAATACTACGGCTTGATTGGAGAAATACCAAAGCAATCAGAGCTCTAGCGACTAGTTTATGTGAAGGTGTTGTTCGCTGCTACCGCGGACAAACTTCAGGCTTCTGTCAGGGGCAGGTCTTGTGATTGACAAAGTCGAACCCTGTCTACACAACAGCCACAGATTAGTGTTGTGAACTGTTGGTAGACCCGGGGGGAATTAAATGAATAAAAATCCAAATCTTTCAATCTTGTGTTGTTTACCAGTAGTCGTTTTTTTGTCTGTTGGGGCTTTCGGGCAAACGATGTCTGAGGGTGAAACGCGAGGGACACAAAAAGAAGTTTTGGGCGACGTTTTAAAAAATAAGAAGTTTCAAGAGAATGCCGAAATTACTGATGCAAAGATCAAAGCGGATTCGGGATCTCTTTCAAAATACAGCATGAAATTTAATCTCTCGTACTATGGGCCTACGATGGGCGATCTATCTGCGAAAGATCAGCCCAATCCCGATGGTACTGTGGGCACCTACGAAACATCATTGGGTGGCGCAATTGGGTTTAGATATCGCTTCGACCCCAAATCGAGTTTGAGTTTTGGGACCGGACTAAAAGCCATTCACCCCTTGCATGGGGCCGAGCGTATCGATGTTCAAACTCCCTACTTGAGCTATGATTCGGCATTTAGAATTGGTGACGTTCAAATGCGTAGCTCCCCGGGCTTGAGTGTTACGACGATTCCGAACTACTTGGATGTGGGGCAGGTTGGAAGTCTTTCGTATGACCTGTCTTCGATCTATAATATTTTAAATTCGCGATGGGGCATAGGATTGGACGGCAATCTCAGTCTTTTTCTGTACAACCGAAGCTATCAATTGAGTGATAAAAAAGCCTCGCGTGGGGCTGTACAACTCTATCCAACTTTGAAGTACAAT
>CANCBY010000115.1 GCA_947374445.1 Pseudobdellovibrionaceae bacterium | reverse complement strand
GATTTGAAAATAAGCTTGAAGCATTCAGAGCATGGATCAGCCAAAAACGACGCATCACCGACTCGGCCCCTTGAGCATCAATCAATTGCTGAAAGGTCTCATCAAAGCGAATGCGAACGATCGTAGTTTCGGTTCGAGTCACGACTTCAGCCGTGCGCGGCTGACCTAAAAAAAACGAAACTTCGCCAAAGAGACTTTTGGGAGCAATCGATGTCACCCATTTTAATTTGGCATCGCTGCTCTCTTTGTAAACATCAATGGCTCCATCAAGCGATACAAACAAGTCTCGTTTGACTTCGCCAATCCGGCACAGGCGAGTGCGGGGAGCTAGTTTAAACACTTGTGCTTTTTGCTGAAATGTTTTTAGTAATTCTGGCTCGAGCGTTCTAAAAAAAGGCAGGTCAGAAAGATCTGGGGTCGTGAGCGCTGTCGGTGAGAGCCACTCTTTCCATTGGCTTAGAAGTGACTCAGTAGGTTTTTCATCGAAAATTTCAGCGAACTCTGGGTTGAGTAAGGCTTGTTTTGCGTGCAGCTTTTTTAGCAAGTCATAAAGATCGGTGAAGCTTAAGAGCCAGCCCAATTTTAGATAGTGATCAGCCAGGCCTTCGATAGTGAGCCCTGAACGTAAAAAACTGTAATACAGATTTTGCAGCTCTGTGAGTGGTCCAAGGTCGACGTGTTTGATTTGCAATTTTTGCTGTTCAATTTTCATGCGGCACCTTTATTTGATTTGCTTGGATTTTGCTTGATATGAGAATTTAAATTAGAAGTTTTCTTTTGTTGGTATTCATCGAATTCCATGAGCTTCGCTAGCACTTCGGGATGTACCTCAGTCAAAGCTCGCAAATGTGGGTTGCTCTCTAATTGGATCGGATCGTGAGTGTAATAGTGCGAGAGGATTTGTCTCGAGACAAACTCTGATCTCTTGAGGCTCTCAGAAGAATTTGGATTTTTATGAAGTACAATTGTCTGATAGAGCGCGCTATTAAAGTCCACTTTAGCCAGAGCAAAAACCACTTCGGCCCAAAGTCTGCCATTGGTTTTACTGATTCGTTTTTCAAGACCCGGAATGCTCTGCCCCCAGCGCGAAAGTCCGGCCACTGCATGTGCTTGCACGCGGGTATCGTGGTGTTCAAGATATTTTGTAAAGAGCTCAATCAACCTGGAGTCTTTGCGATCAGACGGAATATAGCTGACGGCAAGGCTCAGCCACATAGCAGAGGCAAAGTCTTTTGAGTTTTGCGCAGAGGTGGGGCTTAGATTTTGGTAGCAGTCAGTGATGCAATCAAAAATGAGATCAATTGTCTTATCGTCGCAGGTGCTGATACTCACTCGTTGTACGAAGAGCAAAACTTGACGGAGAGTTTCAATGTCACTTTTTTTCCATTGGCTGCGAGCCCAGGTAATCATTTGGCGAAAGTCAGACTCCGTGCGGAAGGACTCAATCGCTGTCCAGTTTTTTGCCTCTAAGAAATGGTTTAAGGGCTGCGAAATATTAAATTCTTGAATTTTGATATCTGTATCAAGACCTTTGAGCGAATGCAGGTGAGTGGCCGTGACTTCGCCTATCATGAGGGCTTGTAGAGCAAGGTCTTCTGGTAAGACAAGGGTGTTTTTTTCTTTGTTTTTAACCACACTTAAAATTCTTGCCGATTCAATCAGCGGGACTCCCAAAAATCCATGATCTTTGTGTAGCTGATGAAAGCGCAGCTCGCCCCGGCTCATGCAAGACTTGAGAGTGAATTTTTGGGTGTCTTGCAGATTCAAATCTTGATTTATTTGCTGAGCTTCTGCGAACAGCGAGCGTATGCAGCCAACCGCCAAGATCGCTTTTGGGCTGTCGGTCTCTTTCAAGTGAAAAATAATTTCGTCGCCCACGTGCTGGTAAATCAATCCGTTGTAGCGCGCGATGATTTCTGCTGATGCTGAAAAAAAGCGCGATAGGAATTGCTCTAAGATTGGCTGCGAGCTGCTCACGAAAAATTGAGTGTAGTTATTGAGGTCCAATCTGATAACCAAGGCTTCAAAGCGGGTGCCAAGGGCTGTGCCTCTTTGAATTTCGTAGAGCACCGCGGGGCTTGTGGTGCTGGCCAGTTTCTCTTGAGCGCTTTGGGTTTTTTTGAGGTTGTGATCAAAGGCAAGAGTCGAGCGTAGGAGTGTATCGCCTTCGCGAGAAAAGCTCAGTCGGCTCGAGAGGCGATTGGCAAGATTTGCGGAAACAGCTCCGTGCTCTAGCAGACGGGTGAGTGATATCACGTCTTTAAGAATCAGCCAGGTGATGAGCAACACCATTGTGGTTACGGTGGCGATGTCTAAGAGGATTGTGGATTTAAGATTATTGATCAGTTCAAAGGTTAGACTTAGAGCGTTTGTCTTAAGGCCGATCAGCATTTCATAGTCTAAGATGCGAGTTCGTAGGACGGTATCATCACGAGTAATAAAGACGTTGTCTTGGCTCGGAAAGCTGTCGAGTTCGATTTTTTCTAATTTTTTAATATTGAAATTGGTATAGAGTCTTTCGTTATTTTTTTTCAAAATGGCGTAGTCAATAAAATGCAGTTGCAGGGCTTCGTTGAGATAATCTGACAGCGCTTGCAGGTCTTCGGTCATGAGAATTGTTTGTGCGTGCTTTTCGACAAACTTCATTTGTCCGACTTTTTGGTCGATTTCGTTTTTGGAGATGGCGTGAAATGATGAAAATCCTTGAAAGACGTAGGTCAGCATATAACCCAGCCAAAAAAGCGCGGGGATTAAGATTAGTGCTGAGGATTTCATGAGCTTTTTGAACACTTTCGGGGATTTTCTTTCTTTAACGCGTGTGGGTTTGTTATTTCAGTCTTTCGAAGTAGTTGTCTTTTTGTCTGAATATATAGTTCGCATCTTGTTTGTCGTAGCCCAGAGGATTTTGTTTGCTGTCAAAAATACGAATTTTATCTTTTTTAAGCCGTGCAAGTAAGGCCAGTCTTTGTGGTTTGGTTTTTTCGTCTTTGCTCTCTAATATTTTTAGGTATTCATTGGATTTCCTTTTGTCCATCAGCTCGCCCACCACTGTTTTGTCGGTGCCGGCTAGAGATTTTGGATTGAGCATCGTTGTTTTTTTATCCATCGAGCTTGTGCTTGGTCCATCGCCACTTGCGATATTAAGGCCTGCCGAAGTTCCATCGGTTGTTGAAGTTGCGGCTAAATTGGCACCGCCCTTCATGCTTGCAGGGGCGCGGGTGTTTGCCGTTTTTGTCGATTTAGGGGCGTCTTCGTCTGAGTCGTCTTCAGTGGCCGAGGTCGTTGCTTTTTGGTTCGCGGTGTTGTCGGATTTTGCGAGTTTTCCGTTAGTGGTGCTCGTTAAGCTTTTGGGTAAAGTCACTTCAAAGCGAGTGGTGCTTGCATGAGCTGCCTGTGAAAGAGCGAGTATCGAAGCCGGATTTGCACCAATCGCTTTGAGCGTCGCAGGGTTCACCGATGAGATTGCTCTATATGCGCGGTCGGCAGCTTCGCTAGCGAAGGATGAAACAAGGCTGCCAGCATTGGGGCTGTTTGTGCGGACAACATCTTGTATTTCCGCGACTGTTGCCTTAGCGGGAGCAGCGATGGCTGTGGTGTTTTGTTGCGTGACGGACGTTGTAGCGGCTTGGGCTTGTGTGTTATGGGTTTGTCCTATTAAAGCTTTAACTCTAAATATTTCACTGTTTTGGTCAGCAGCTGTATCGTAATAACTATGGTATGACTTCAATAGAGATATCCAGTCAGGATTGTCTGGGAACAAATTGATCGTTGATTCGGTTAATTTTGAAGTTCCATGTTCTTCGCTTGAGCTGCAGACAATTTTTAATTTTAACTGCCTATTCGTATTTTCTGGATTCATTAGCGTGTTCATGAAATCAATTTCAGACCATGCTTTTTGGGCAGCTTCTTTGGCGCCAACTTTAAAGCTATTTTCGTAGTTATTTTTTTCTTTTTCAAGATTTTCAACTATTTTTTTTGCTAATATTTTCTTGTGTTTGTCACTGCAAGCAGTATCACCGCCAAAATAATTTGAAATTTTTTCTTCTAATTTTTTTTGATCAATTGGTTCATTGAATAAGCGAATATGTTCGTAAACTTCACCGCAAGAGGTGAATTCTATCTTTGTCTTGTGTATTATGTCGTCTAGGTATTTTATGTTTGCGAACTCATCGTACAGTTTACACTTTGTCTGTTTTGTTGGGTCGGTTCTATTTTTAAAGCAGTTGTTACGCTCGACGGTCAGCTCGCCTTTTGTTCCCGTAAATGCAATAGTCTTTTCGCTTATTTTTACTCTAGTACCGCCTGCATCTGCGTTTAGATTGGAGCCATTATTGCTCTCAACAATGCGCCCGAGGTTTTTGTTGTTCGCATCTACCATTAGGACTCCAATACTTGTATCGCTGCTTAAGCTTATGGCTGATGCGTATAGTGGTAAAAGGCTAAGCAAGATACCTGGTATGCGATATTTGCCGACCTCTAATAAAGCTTTCGAAGCACCACTAATTTTTTTCACAGTACTTTTATCGGTAAGTGTAGAGGCTAATTGAATTTTTTTGTTCGCGCACATATCTTTATCGACAAAAGTCTAGCTCAATGCCACTTGTGCTCGATTTTGTTAGAAAACTTAATGGAGTTAATTGAGAAAAAGGCCAAGCATGCTATTATTTAGGAACTCATGCTTGGCTTAATTAATTTGAGAAGAGCTCATCTTCTTGTATTTCTTTCTATTCTTCTAGAGTTTTTTATGGCGTCGTCAGTTGGAGCAACTGTCGTCGATAAAGAATGCCCTCTATCTAGCCCTGGGATCGAAGAATCAGACTTTCCAGGTTATGATGCAAAAAATGTTAAATCCTTCAGTCGAGATCAAGATAGTGTTGGAAATTGCTACGCCCATATGTGGGCTGACTTTTTGGCATATCATGCAAAAAAAAATAAAGTTTGGCCAAGCACTAGCATGTACTCGTCTGGAGCCTCAGCGATGGACATTATGCTGCAACTTGCGGAGGTATCGAGCCAAAACTTTTTGTCTGTGGAGAAATTTATAGATGCACATGGATTAGATATCATTGAAAACTCTCAGCAAATGGCGGACCGAATGGCTAAGTTAGGACTTTGTGCTGAAAAGCAATTCCCTTCTGAGTTTTTGCCAAAAGAAACGGGTGCCTTTGATAAATATCTTAGTTTTGGAGAATCATTCAACAAGCTTCGTGGCACGGAAGCAGGTGTTTCGGATCTTTACTGGTGTCCGGAATGTCTGACTATAGCTCCAGGCTTAAATTCTAACTCAAGCTCAGCTTCGAATCTTAAGAAGAATGCCGAGGAAGTCTTAAAGCTTATAAGTCAAATGAAAAAGCAGTCGAATTCTTTTGAGGCATTCAAGCTTTTGAATGAAAAATCTTGCCCTGCCAATCAGCGCATTAAATTTCCCCCGTTAAAGATGAAGTCAAGCGGCAACCTTGCTGAGTTGGATGAGCAGATTCGAAATGGTAATCCTGTTATGGTGTCTTTGGGGTCTAGTGCGGTCATGAATAGAGCTCGAATGTCTGAAGCGAAAAAAAATTCAAAGGATGGACGTGTAGCGGGCCATGCGGCAGTGGTTGTGGGCGCAGCTCGTTTTCCTGAAATGCCCAATAGTTGCTACTATTTAATCAAAAATTCTTGGGGTGATCATTGTCAGGCTGATTTTCCTCAGCAGATTTGCTTAAAGTCGGGAGCGATGGCGATTCGATCTGATTTGTTTAAAGATACTATGGTTGACGGTCGTTGGGCTGAACAGTAAGCGGGGTTGTGGTGCTCTCAATTTTTTCATTACTGCTAAGCTCCGCGTTTGCTATAGATCTTACGCATCTTGCGCCCACCGGCCCGATGAATTGCGATCAGGCCAGGCTAATTTATGTAGAAATGCGCGGCGAATTTTCAAAAAAAGAGGAAGTCGCATTTTGCTTCGACAAAGAGTTTATTCACATCGTTTCAAAAAGCTGCGAAAAAAATTGTGAGCTTGCCAACCGTGCGAAAGCAGACATAGCCCCTCTCGTATACAAAACCCAAGGTCAGCCAGGCTCTTGGCTTTGCCAATCCTATGGTGGTAAGGCTCGCGTGATGTTTTTGGAATATCAGGGGCGACGACACAAGCAGAGTTTTTGTTTACTGGGCAAGGATGTTGTTTCGACACCATATCTTTTGAGCTTGAAGTCCAAAGGTCACATTCATAAGTAATGCAGGACAAAATCTTGAGTTTATAGTTTCTGGCGAGCTGCTGCGCTTTTAGGCAATTTAATTTCAATAGCGGTCCCAATACCTTCGCGAGAACGAACTTCAAATTTTCCACCCCATTCTTCAACAGTTTTTTTTGCATGATATATACCCAAACCGCTGCCGGACTCTGTACCTTTTTTGCCATAACTAATGCCATGTTCGCCAAGCCTTGCCAAAATATGTGAGGGTATTCCTTTGCCATTATCGCTGACCATTAACAGGACCTCGCTTTGATATGCTCTCACGGCAACGAAAACCTCTCCCATGTTATCGGAAAAAGACTCGACCGAATTGTTCACCAAATTTGAAATTAACCTACCAAATTCAGTTTCATCTGCCACGACAAACGCCTCTTCAGATTCTTTTAGATCAGCCTCCACCTTTACATTCAATTTATCTCGAAATTGGATGCGCTTTTCTGAAACTATGTTGCCGACGATTATTGGCAAAAAAATGTTTTTTGTTTGAAATTCTTTGACGTGTGGATCCGAAGAATTAAAAACTTTGTTATGGTTCGATTGAGGGATACCTTCTTGGCCTTGAGCTTGTTTGCCTTTTTGCAAAAGGTCATTTGCAATATTATTAATCCTTTGAACTGCACTATGAATCAAAACTCTCCTTTCCTCGGAAATTTCAGACAATCCATGCATTGCAATATTTAATGCGGAGAGCGGAGATCTAATGTCATGAGACACTTGCCTTGAGGTTTGCATGAGAACATCCGCATGTGCTTCTCGTTGCTTTAGTGAAATGTATTCGGCCATTCTTTTTCTTAAAATGTTAATTTCAGTAACGAAGCTTTCTTGGCCTTGGAATTTTTCTATTCCATGAATTTCATCGGATACACTTTGAATTTCAGCGACAAATTTTCTGAGAAAGAAGGCCAGAAGGAAAAGAAAGAAGAATCCAAACGCCAAGACGTACAATAAAATCTCCAAGCTGCGTTTGAATGCAGAACTACTGAGCTTCCTTTCGTCGACGTATGTAGTCAATACAGGATTTCGAAACCCAATTTGCTCGCTAAGTTTCATCGTAACGGCAAAAGGCCTTAAATTATCTTTGTTCGAAATACATTTTGAAAGAGGCATTCCATCGTAATCGAGATCAGCACAAACAAATACGCCTTTATCTATAAATTTTTGAATCCTGGCTCTCGCCTCAACAAACGACCCGAGCTTTAATGCTTCAGAAACCATTTCGGCAACTGAGTTTGAAATTAATTCGTTGAAATCTGCTGCAACGTCACGTTGAGCACCTTGAATTGCAACAACACTGACTATTACTCCACCCGCCATGTAGATTAAAAATGTTGCAATGGCTACTCGCACGAATAGGCTACGGAGA
>CANCBY010000114.1 GCA_947374445.1 Pseudobdellovibrionaceae bacterium | reverse complement strand
CCGATAAAAAAGGGTCCTGAAATTGGTTTTCGGGGCAAGCCTTTACCATCAAGGAGATCACCTGTGGCACTCATACCTTACGTCATTGAGCAAACTTCACGCGGAGAACGCAGTTACGACATCTATTCTCGTCTGTTAAAGGATCGTATTGTGATTCTTGGTTCTGCTGTTACAGATGAAGTGGCGAACTCTTTGATCGCTCAGTTTTTGTTTCTTGAGGTAGATAATCCAGAAAAAGACATTCATCTCTACATCAATTCACCCGGCGGAAGTGTTTCTGCGGGTCTCGCGATTTACGATATGATGCAATTTGTGAAGTGTGATGTGGCAACTTATTGCATGGGGATGGCTGCCAGCATGGGCTCATTGCTTCTGACCGCTGGAACAAAAGGCAAACGCTATGCAATGCCAAATTCTCGAATTATGATTCATCAGCCCCACCTTGGTGGTGGTGGCATCGGTGGTCAAGTGACCGATATCGAAATTCACGCCAAAGAGCTAGTGAAAACAAAAAACAAACTTACAGATGTTTATGTGACACACACCGGACGCGACTTTGATTTCTTGGCAAAAACTATGGAACGAGATCATTATATGAGTGCCGATGAATCAAAGACCTTTGGTTTGATCGATACAGTTGTTGAATTCCGAAAAAGCAAAGGGTTGTAAACGATGACAACAAAAGCAGACACTACTTCAGGTTCTTTACGTTGCAGTTTTTGTGGTAAAGGCCAAAAAGAAGTTAAAAAGTTGATCGCTGGTCCGGGTGTTTACATCTGCGATGAGTGCATTGAGCTTTGCAATGACATTATCGACGAAGAAAAAGAGCGCGAAACTGCAGTCAAAGGCACCTTTAAGGTTCCAAAACCAGCAGATATCAAAGGCTTTTTGGATGACTATGTTATCGGACAAGTTTCAGCTAAAAAATCTCTAGCTGTGGCCGTGCACAATCACTACAAGCGCATCAACAATATTCAAACAGGTAAAAAGAAAGAAGATGTTGAACTTCAAAAATCAAACATTCTTCTGATTGGTCCAACGGGCTCAGGTAAAACTTTACTTGCACAGACAATCGCAAAAATTTTGAATGTGCCATTTGCCATGGCTGATGCAACCACACTCACTGAGGCCGGTTATGTGGGCGAAGATGTTGAGAACGTTGTTCTTAGTCTTCTTCAAGCTGCTGATTGGGATGTTGAAAAAGCTCAGCGTGGTGTGATCTACATCGACGAGATCGATAAGATCTCTCGCAAATCTGAAAATCCATCGATCACTCGTGACGTTTCGGGCGAAGGTGTTCAGCAAGCCTTGCTAAAAATTCTTGAAGGTACAGTTGCAAATCTTCCTCCGAAGGGCGGCAGAAAGCATCCGCAACAAGAGTTCATCCAAGTAGATACGAGCAATATTTTGTTTATCGTTGGCGGAGCCTTTGTCGGTCTTGATAAGTTGATCGATAATCGAACCAGCAACAAGACAATGGGTATTGCGGCTGACATCAAAACAGCCAAAGAAAAATCAACAGGCGAGAATCTTCTACAAAAGGTCGAGCCAGATGATTTAGTTAAGTTCGGTTTGATCCCAGAATTTATTGGTCGTTTGCCAGTACTAGCCGTGCTTGATGAGCTCGACGAAGCCGCTTTGATCAATATTTTAGTGCAACCTAAAAACGCTCTTACTAAGCAGTATCAAAAATTGTTTGGTTTCGAGGGGGTCCAGCTCAAATTTACAGAAAACGGACTCAAAGCGATTGCTGCCGAGGCCTTAAAACGCAGAACAGGTGCTCGCGGGCTGCGCGGAGTTATTGAATCTTCAATGCTAGATATTATGTTTGAAATCCCTTCCAAGACTAATATTAAAGAGGTTATCATAGATGAAAAGGTGATCAGTGGACAAGGTACGCCCACGCTGGTCTACAAGTCTGAGGAAGAAATGCGGGCCGCAGATGAGAAAAAGAATTCTGCGGAAAGCGCTTAGAAAAACTGATAGGAATTCTTAAAAAAGATTCCTGAAAGATTTAACCTAAGCTCTTAAACTCAAGTGTCTTCCTTCAAGGTTTGTAGCCCAAATCACTACAAACCAAGGAGGGGGACCATGGCCGAACCAAAGAACAGCCCAAAATCAGAGGCAAATCAGCTCCCGCTATTACCACTGCGTGACCTCATCATATTTCCACATATGATGATGCCGTTGTTTGTAGGACGCGAGAAGAGCATCAACGCTCTCGAAGAGGCCATGAGCAAGCAGACGGATATCGTTCTTGCTGCTCAGAGAGATGCAAAGACCAATAACCCCGAGCCGAAAGATATTTATTCGGTCGGAACTATTGGCACAATCATCCAGCTTCTGCGCTTGCCAGACGGAACTGTAAAGGTTCTCGTTGAAGGCAAACGTCGCGTAAGAATTAAAAATTTTGTAAACAACGAAAACTATTTTGTTGTTAGCACTGAGGACGTGAGTGAAGAGGTTCAAGCTCCTGTTGAAACTCAAGCCCTCATTCGCTCAGTAAAAACAACTTTCGAAACTTACGTTAAGCTCAACAAACGAATTCCGCCTGAAATCTTGATGCGTGTTTCAACTATTGAAAACGCCTCTGAACTTTCAGACATCATCGTGGCGCAATTAAATCTCAAACTTGAAGACAAACAAAAAGTTCTTGAGATTTTTGATCCAGGCAAGCGCCTTGAATCATTGCTCAACACAATGACTGGTGAAATCGAAATTCTTGAAGTTGAAAAGAAAATCCGTTCGCGCGTTAAAAAGCAAATGGAGCGTTCACAAAAAGAATACTATCTGAACGAGCAAATGCAGGCGATTCAAAAAGAGTTGGGTGAAAAAGACGACTACCAACAAGAGTTGCAAGAGCTTGAAGAAAAAGCTGCTAAAAAGAAAATGAGCCAAGAGGCCAAAGACAAAATCAAAAAAGAGATTAAAAAACTCAAGATGATGTCTCCCATGTCGGCAGAGGCCACAGTTGTTCGAAATTATATCGACTGGGTGTTGGCTCTTCCTTGGCAGGAATACTCAGATGAGAAGCACGATATCGCAGCCGCTGAAGCTATCCTTGATGAAGATCACTGGGGCTTAGAGCGAGTCAAAGAGCGTATCATCGAATATCTTTCGGTGCTCTCGATTGCTCGCGGCTTGAAAGGTCCAATCCTTTGCCTCGTAGGTCCTCCAGGTGTTGGTAAAACATCTTTGGCAAGATCGATCGCAAAATCATTGAACCGAAGTTTTGCACGTATTTCGCTTGGCGGAGTTCGTGACGAAGCTGAGATTCGTGGACATCGCAAAACATATGTTGGAGCGATGCCTGGTAAAATTTTGCAATCTCTTCGCAAGGTCGACACAGGAAATCCTCTCTTGTTGTTGGATGAAATCGACAAGATGGCATCTGACTTCAGGGGCGATCCAAGTTCAGCAATGCTTGAAGTTTTAGATCCTGAGCAAAACTGCAACTTTCAAGATCACTACTTGGAGATCGAATACGATCTTTCAAAAGTGATGTTCATTGCGACAGCCAACTCATTGCACACGATCCCACGTCCGTTATTAGACCGTATGGAGATCATCAGTCTCGAGGGCTACACCGAGACTGAAAAATTTCACATCGGTCGTAACTACTTGGTGCCGAAGCAGCTTGAGGCTCATGGATTGAAGGATCGGAAGGTCTCAATTCAAGATCAAAGCTTAAAGAACATTGTTCGCTATTTCACTCGCGAAGCAGGCGTTCGTAGTCTTGAACGACAGATTGCCAATGTTTGCCGAAAAGTGGCTCGTGATATAGTCAAAGCAGAAGCGATTGCTGATATGAAAGGCGGCTCTAAAAAAGCTGTTGAGAAAGCAGCAAAAGCTGGCAATAAATCTGCGACAAAGTCTGCAGGTAAAAACGCAGCCTATGTTGTGACTCCGAAAAAACTCCTCGAGCTTTTGGGCCCTGAAAAATACAAAATGGGCAAAATCGAAGAGACCAACGAGATCGGTATGACCAACGGTATGGCTTGGACCGAAGTGGGTGGAGATCTGCTCGCAGTCGAAGCTGCAGTGGTTCCAGGCAAAGGCAAATTCACAGTCACCGGCCAATTGGGCGATGTCATGAAAGAATCTTGCTCGGCAGCAATGAGCTACGTGCGATCACGCGGCCCATTGTTTGGTTTGGACAAAGAGTATTTTCAAAATATCGATGTTCATATCCATTTGCCAGAGGGCGCGACTCCTAAAGACGGCCCTTCAGCAGGTATTGCTCTGACGACTTCGATCGTGTCAGCCATCATGCGCATCCCGGTGAAGCGCACGGTCGCAATGACTGGTGAGATCAGCCTTCGCGGCAAAGTTTTACCAATCGGTGGCTTGAAAGAGAAGGTTATGGCGGCTCAGCGCGGTGGGATTAAGATGATCATCTGCCCTAAGGAGAACGAAAAAGACCTTAAAGAGATCCCAAAAGAGATCATGAAAGAGCTCAAAGTGATCTTGGTAGATCACGTGGATCAGGTTTTGGTGAATGCTCTCGATATCAAGAACGCCAAGGAGCTTTTCAAGATCCAAAGCGAACGCGATTTTGGGGTCAAAGCCAACTACACAGGCCAAGCTCTGCATCATCACTAGAACGGTCATTAGAGCTATAAAAAGTTCAATTCAGCAGTACAGAGGGGGCCTAGAGCCCCTTCTTTTTTAGGCAATTTAAGACAAAGACGCGATATGCTCAAAATAAAAGCAAAACTTCGATCTTCGGATTTGACCTTCAAGTTAGTTTTTGTAAGAACTAATCCTCATAAAAAAATAAGATTTTTGTTCAAAGTTTGAGGCTGAAATGTCCGAGGTTATTTCTAAAACAGATCGTCTTTTCCAACTTGGAAAATTGCACTGCGATCGCGGCGATTTTGTTCAGTCTATCGAAATTTTACTGGAGGCAGCTGAAGGTTTTTTTGCTGAACGCAATTATCCGCAATACCTCAAGTGCCAAAATCTTTTGTTGAGAATGTACGCCGAGCGCGAACAGTTCAATGACATCCAAGTGACAAAAGAAAAGCTCCAGGATTTGGTTTTGAAAGAGGGCTTTGAGCTCAACTCAAAAACTTATTACACGCTAGCTCTTTGCGCTTCATACAAGGGGCAGAACGAGACTTCGCTTGAGTACTTACAGAAGGCTCTGGCTATAGCCCTTGCCAACGACAACAAAGAAGACATTTGTTATTCTATCAGCGGCATTGCGATGATCTACAAAGATGCAGGTCGCCTCGAAGAAGCACTTAAAGAAGTTTACAATCTTCAGGTGTTTTTTCAGATTCTTGATATTCCAGAGTTAAGAATCTCTGCTCAGATGATCAATTCGATGATCTTTACAGAGATGAAAAAATACGATCAGGCGATTGAGCTTCTTTGGCAGACGTATGATCTTGTTCGCAAGTCCAAGTCGCTGATGATGCACAGTCATCTTTTGATCAACATGGGTTGGACGTACGCAATGGCTGGCGACAAAGACATGGCTCGAGTTCATCTCAATCTCGCGAAACACACTTGTGACCCTGAAAACATGGTTCGCATGAGCAAGTTGATTGATCGCGAGCTTCAGGCTTTGGGCAGCGGCTCTGATTCTCATTTTGATCTTGTGTTTGATCTTGAAAACCACACAGTTGTTGAGAAGCGCTTAGGCAAAATTGATTTTAAGAATCAATTTATCTTGTTAGATCTGTTGCGCCTATTTGTGCAAAATCAGGGACAAGTTTACTCAAAAGAATATCTGGTTGAGCAGGTTTGGAAGCAAAGCTACGACCCAGCTGTTCATGATAATAAAATTTACGTTACTATTAAGCGTCTTCGAAAAATGATCGAGCCCGATTATGAAAAACCAAAGTATATATTCCGGGCAAAAAATGGATATTTTATGAATAAGTCAGCGAAAGTTCATTTGGACCAGAGGGGGATCTCTTGAAACTACTAGCAGTTATTTTTATTTTGATAGGCCTACAAGCTCAAGCAGTGTGGGTGGTTGGCAATAACGGCGTCACTTGTTCTCCCTCATCTCAAACTGTTATTAAGGGCGGTTCTAACCCTTGGCCATGGGGCCGTGAAATGGTGTTTCCATGGAACGATATCGACGGTGTTTGGCAGGCCTCAACGGGCGGCTGTTCAAGTCTTTTTACTTTCAAGGTTATCAATGAGGCTGGCGGTGTACGAAGTATCGTAATCAGCCAGTATGATCCTAAGCAGTGCAAAGAAATTTCGAGTGGCAAAGGCATACAAGTGGGCAAAATTGTTCATGGGGCTTTGACGGGAGCCAATGGTAGTTTTGAGTTCACAATTCACTCTTTTAGGCAAGATACCTTAAAAGCGATGAATTTTAGAACAGTTACCGAGAGTTCTTTGGACTCCGTGGTAGTAATGAGAATGCGAAAAATGGGTACTGGAGCTACGCAAATGGCCGATTTTAAGATGGAAAGACTCAAAAAAACGCCTGTTATGTTGTGTGAATAAAAAAGAAGTAAAAACCTTCTTGATTTAGCACCAGATCAGCTGTTAAGAACGAGTCCTCTGTAACCAATAGGGAGTTAGCTCAGTTGGTAGAGCGCCACCCTTACAAGGTGGACGTCGCAGGTTCGAATCCTGTACTCCCTACCAAATTAAACCCGCCTCGTGCGGGTTTTTTCGTTTCTAGAGATAAATAAACAATAACAATGGGTTGGCTTCAGTAGATGACTGGATCGCTTTTCAATTTATAACTGGATGTAATCGAATATAACCGCATTTGCCGTACTTTTGTAACGATCGGCTGTAACGATTTTGCGATCGTTACAGAGGGTGAACATGAAGTGACGTGTTCAAACTTGGGTTGTCCTACCCATCGCAATAAGTTTTGGATTAGTTGTGTAGATTTCACAGTCATTTTTAAAATGAGAAAAGTCGCTATCGTCGGTCAAAATTTTTATATTTTGACCACGAATCAATTCAAATAAATAACCGTCGCTAATGTCTACATTTTGAGTGTGAGAAAATATGTTGTCTGTCGAAATTACTTCAAAGTTATCTGTTATCCTTTTAGCCCCAGGTAAAATTTTACCGTTTAATGCAGTCACAGCCTGTTTCAAGGCGAGTCTATAGTGGGCGCTTGGCCGGTATGTTTTTTTGTATTCTTGAATTGCTCTGTCGGTTTGTTTTCTTAATTCATAGTCTATTTTTACATAACGATTCAAAAACTCAGACACCACCGCAGAACAAACGATAATTTGGGAATTTGCTGTCAGCATTTTCTTAAAGAATTGGGAGTATTTTGCGACAATATGGCCTTTGTGATTTCCTATAGGGCAATGGAGGAATAGCCAGATATTTGTATCTATTAAAAATTTATCAGAAGAGTTTGGGGAGTAAGTTTCGGCATTATGAATCATCGCCCAGATCTTCTTTCAAAGCTTTCGCAAAGTTGGATTGTTTTGAAAAATACTCTTTGGCTCTTTGTATGACTGTGGATAGCAATTCCACGTCATCATCAGATAATCCAGTTACCTTGAGCTTCTTAGACAGTAGGTTGTCGCTGAACTCGCCGTAAAGCTGACCGATACTGGCATTTAAGAAGCTAGACACGATTAGGCTTACATTCGTAAAACTAACTTCGACAGAAAGGTCCTTTTCGAGCGCATTTTTAATTCTCACGAATAGAACCTGACCGTCCTCCACGGCAATTGCCGAGTTTCCTCCGACAAGTTCGTAAACACTTATTTTTAACTGAGCGGTGCTCATAAAAATCCCTTCATAAAATTTTTAACTCACTCTGTAGAAAGTTTATAACTTGAG
>CANCBY010000113.1 GCA_947374445.1 Pseudobdellovibrionaceae bacterium | reverse complement strand
TAGACCTACGCCCTGTGAGTCGCACGCCTTTCAAAAAATCCTCTGGTTTTAAATCGAGTTAAAATCCGCACTTAGATGAATAGGCAGGATTTTGCGTTATCATAATTGTAAGTGGTTAAATATCTTTTGAGCTCGTTTCTCATTTTTTCTGTGCAAAACAGTCTTGCAGAACAATCCTGCGAATATCGTAATTTGGAAAATCAATTTGGCCCTGTTCGCAATCAAGGCGAAGTGGGATGGTGCTATGCCTTTGCAGGCGCAGATTTAATTGGAGCCGCGCTAGGCGTGAAACCACCGGATACCGTGTCTGCGTTTGATGTAGCTGTCGGATATTACTCTTTAGATTTTGATAAAGCGAAAAAAAATATTGGCAACCTTGGTTTACCCACCGAAGCCGTTGTTCCCTTTACTCGAGCTATAGAGCGTATTGCGAAAACAAATGAAGTTTTTAAAGGTCTTCCTTTTGAAAAAAGAGAGGGCGGCTACTTCGCCCAAGCGATCGGAACCTACTCGCTAAGAGGTGGAGTCTGTCTTGAATCAAAATTCCCCTCAGAAGAGTCTGGCATTTCTGATTTCATTTCTAAAAAAATTAAGTCTATTGAATCAGACCATAATTTTGTTCGCCCTTCCTGCACTGGTGGAACCGGACAATATTCGGCAAAAGCTCAAATCGAATCTTTGCGAAATAATGTCTACGAAATTGCTGCCAAATTAATTGACCAAGACGCTAATAAAAAATGTGAACCTCGAACTCCTCTATCTGGCCCCATTCTCTCGAGAAGCTTAAGTAAAGAAAATGGCGACGTCGTAGCTAAAATCAATGAAAAACTAGATCAAAAATCACCGATAGGAATTTCCTACGACCCATGTGGCCTTGTTGAGGCCAAAGACAAAATTGAAAATGAAGAAACACGCGAAGAGTGCAACCACGCAAGTGTAGTCATTGGGCGACAGTTCAATAAAAAAACCAATTCGTGTGACTACCTCGTGCGAAATTCGTGGGGAACCGATTGTAGCGGATATCGAAAAGACATTCGTGAAAACTGTAAACAAGGAAACTTCTGGGTCTCCGAATCTGAACTAAATGAAATTGTGGATGGAGTAACTTGGATACAAAAGTAACCTCACCAGCACTCAACCATGGCGGTTCAAAATATCTGTCACAGTTCTCGCGAACCACTTCTTCCCGCGCCTTGGTTGAATAGTCTGTTCATTTAGGTATTTCGCGATCTGATGCGGTCGGGTTCCCATTTTCGAAAGCTCTAGAATTAGGAGTACGTTTTTGTATTCTAACGGATTTATGGCTATCTCGCCTGACAACCATGCGTAGCCATAACGCGGGTTTGTTTTTCTTGCTGCCGAAGCTGAACGAGTTGGAATACCGCGCTCCCTCAGTTCGTCAAAAAGTGAGGTCGCAGGCATCCCAACTATCGATGCAGTTTCAGTAAGGGAATGGCCTTTTTCATAAAGTTCGATGGCTTTTTTGGAAATTCGGTTGTGACCAGGATACGTAAGCTCAATAAAATCGTGAGGATAGCGCGGTTCGGATGTTATGTCGGTTGCCCATCCAATTTTCCTAATATCCGAACCAATTTTTAAAGTCTTGAGATCACTGAAGTTTTTGAATTTCGCGATATCCGCCAGTTTTCATTTGGCGGATATATGGCGGACAATATATCCGCCACTCTTGCAAATGGCGGATATATGGCGGATAGTTGTTGAATGAGCGATTTCAGCCTTTTCAAACAATTCAAAATTCCTTCTAAGATCAAATTGACCGACACCTTCGTCAAATCATTGATGAACATCGCTGAGTGCAAACCATTTTTAGACGAGATTCTAACAACGCCCCTCGAGGTTCAGCTCCATCGGCAAGCCCAAATCAAAGCAATCACCTATTCGAATCAGATTGAAGGAAATAAGCTAGATGAAAAAGCTGTGACTACGTTGCTTGGCACTTCTCCATCAAAAACTCGCGACAAAGACGCCAAAGAAATCCTCAACTACCAAAATGCACTTTCTTACGCTGAGACCTTGGCAAAAGAAAAAAAACTCCCGAGCGTTCGAGACTTCTGTGACCTTCAGAAATTGGTAACGCAAGATCTCATTCAAAAGAATCAGCATGGCCGCCTTCGTACAATTCCTGTTTCCATTATCAACGAGGCGACGGGTACAGAGATCGAGAAATGTCCTGATCCAACTCAAGTTCCATTTTTGATGGAAGAACTTTGGCATTGGTTGAGAGAAACCGAAGACACGAACCCCTTTGCAAAAGCTTTTGCCTTTCACTATTTGGCAGTTGCGATTCACCCCTTTGCTGATGGAAATGGAAGAACGGTTCGGCTTTTCCAGCAAGTTCTACTTTTACAGAGCGGAGAAACGATCGCTCGGTACGTTCCGAGCGAAACTGTAGTCATGCGGAACCGAAGCCGTTATTACGCAGCCATTAGGCAATGCAAATCCCTTCAAAGTACTCATCCCATGATGGAATTCATGGCAGAGTGCTTTGCCACCTCAGCTCACGAAGTCGTTGAGGACGCTCGAGCACTTTTTGAGAAATCAAAAAAATTATCTCCTGAAAACAGAATGAAGCAGATTTTGAACTTTGCTAAAGAACTGGCAAAATCCAAATCAAGCTTTCAGATGAAAGACATTGTTGAACTGTTGCCAGATACCCCACGACGTACACTTGAACGCGACATGGAAACCTTGGTTACTGAGAAGAAACTAAAAATGACTGGAGAAAAGAAGGGGCGCCGGTATTCGATTGCGCAAAAGCGATCACCTACCTTTAATCTGTGAAAATGCCCCCGCAGATTTTTTGACTCCTAAAAGTACAAAAAAAGGTGGGGGGCGGGTTGGAGTTCGTGACAATGATCACGAGTGATTAAATTAGCTATTTTTTGTGTAAAATTATTTGCAAGCCAAGACTCGAGCAACTCTAAGATCACTTGGATCGTCTTTCGTCAAAAAATACATTATGCTGCCGTCGAATGAAACTAAATCTGATGTACGGCGAGTATTGGATCCTACCATTTTATTGGGGGAAGGTCACAGGGCCTGGGGCCCGAGCTTTAACCAAAAAAGACAAAATCGCTCCTCTCGCGAGGCATTTTTCATCTTAAATATTGCTATTCAGCCGTAGGGATCAATCTGGGTTCGAGTAGGAATATTTTAAAATGGTTCCAAGATTGCAAGATTTGAGTGAATCGACAATTTGCCGAGGGTGCAGAGCGTGTTATCGGCCCGTTTATTTGCTGTATTTAAAATTTTCTCTTGGCTCGAAAGTTGGAGGTTATCTAAATATGAATCACAAGCATTTGCGAATTTCAGCAATTTTAATCTTTATAGTCTTTGGAGTTACAATTGTTGTCTACCCACTGATTTTTGGGACCGATCCAAATGCTAAGAGCGAACCCCCGGTGCAACTGGAGTTGCACAGATAAAGGCGTCTACTTTTTTCAGCTGAAAACGCCGAAAATAGATCTGCAGCGAATTGTGTTTTTTTTTCGCTCATTTGATAGAACTGATAATTGCCTTAAAATAGCCTGGGACTTCCGGTCGAGGATACCAAGTCAATGCTAGCGCATCTTCCATCACTAACCCGCCGTTCAATGCAATTAGGTCTCCTGATTCAATATGTGGCCTTGCAATTTCTTGAGTCAAAGTACCGAAGCCAATTCCTCTGCTGAACATCTTTATTATTGCTTCGTTGCTGTTCACAAAAAGGCGCTCTCTTCCTAATGCTGAAATGAGATGAAACTTTTTCAGATAATTGAGCGTGGTCGGGTCGCTTTCATCAAAATCGATGACTCTCTCTTTTTCTAAAATATCGGAAAGTTTTCTGCCTCGCCATTTCGGTGCCGCCACCAATATGTATTTGTCAGGCTTGATCATCTTGCTGTCCATTTCGTTTGGTACTTGCTCGGTAGGAACAATGGCAATAGCTGCTTGACCTGAGCGGACGAGAGCAAGTCGATCAACGGAATCGCTAATTACAAAGTTGAGGTAGAGTTGGGGCCATTTTTCATAAAGGCCCGTACATTGGTCAATCACTCTGGCATTCATTACGCTTGTTGGACCAGCGATGGTAACATAGATTGGTTTGTCTTTGCCGGCCCCAACAATTTGGCTGAGGACTTGTCCTTCTAAATCCTCGGCTCCCTGACAATATCGCAACAAGGCTTCGCCCTCTTGGGTGAGTTTCATTCCTTTGCGACTCCGAAGAAAGAGAGTCGTTTCCAACTCTTTCTCGATGGCGCGAATTCGCTGTGTGACTCCCGTTTGAGTCAAATGGAGTTCGTCGGCTGCTCCATGGACGGTGCCTTGGCGAGCAATTGCGACAAATGCTTTTAGGTTGGCTGATAGTAAACTCATTTATAATCATCAATACATTAAAATAATGAATTATTCAATACCTTAAATTGCAGCTAATTTGCATTCAACAAAAACACAAAAAGGAGAAAAACATGGATTCTGCACAACAAATAGAACTTCAAAAAGCGAATGAGGCATCCGTCGAAGCTATTCGAGAGAGTTACAATGCTATTGTCCTCATCCACCGTCACGTTTGGATCGATTGCGATTTGTAAAGGAGAAGATTATGGGGAACTTCAAAGTCTATTCGCCAAAGCGAGAAAAAATAGAGCAAATGAAAGCATGGGCTTGCTCTTTAGATTGCGTGACGCCATTTTTGCAGTTTCCCCGTGAATCTTCTTTTGCCATGAGCCACACAATAGCTCTTGAGGTCGGCGGACCTAATGACAATTTGGCAAAACATATTTTCGATTCGACGACTGGAAAAACTTTAGCACGAGATAGTCTTCGTGTTGAGCTGATTGAAAGTGAGAAGGTATTCGGTGTTCGAATTTTTAGCACATCCAGTTCACTTATTGAGATTCGGCATAGAGGTCTCATGCGTCTATGCAAGGTTAGCCCGTCGGACATCATTATTTTTCCGACAGAAATTGCGACGAATCTTTCTGCCGAAGGAATCGAGCCGGTCTTAATTAAGGAGTGGCTGATTGGAGCAATATTCGCTGATTTCAACCCTCACGTTTCCGATTACAGAAGCCAAATGTCTGAGCTTAAAAATAATGATGCTTTTCTTTATTCCAAATTGGTTTCGGAAAAGAAGATGGTTTTTCAAAGTCTCCATGATGTTATTGAGCACGCGACAGGAGCCTCAGGCACTGGCTGGAATCAAGCTCAAATTACCGCCAAGAAGGTTTATTTTTCTCTCGTTCAATACTTTGGCTCGCAAGGGCGTGGCAGCATACCTTCGCATATTCTGCCATTTGTTATTGGGGTTCTCGTTGATGACCTAACTCAAAGTCCTTTTTATGGGGCGGCGGGGCGAGTAGCGGTTATCGAAGAACTTTTGGAGCAGCTGCAGCGACTCAGAATCAAAGCACACAGTCCACACATTCTAACGGAGTTTCCGACCTCAATAGAGTCAGTGCTCATAATGGCAAGAAAACCAAAGATTGAAATGGAAAAAGATCTAATTTCAAAAACTGTGAGTAAGTTAGTTGAAGACCTATACTCATTTACAAGAATTTAAAAACATGACTTTACAACAGAAAACCAAACATAAGAACAGCGCCCTAATTTTAATCGACATCCAAAAGGGATTTTTAGACGCCGACTATTGGGGGAATAGAAATAATCCCGAGTTCGAGCTTAAAACGAAAGAACTTTTGGAATTCTATCGAGAGCATGAGCTTCCAGTAATTCACGTTCAGCATCTCTCCCGTGAGAAGAATTCGCCTTTGAAACCTGGGCAAGACGGTGCAGATTTTATTTGTGGATTTGAACCACGTCTTGGCGAACGAATCTTTCAAAAATCAGTGAATAGCGCGTTCATTGGAACTAATCTGGAAAGTTATCTGCTGTCGCAGGAGATGAGTTCATTGACGCTTGCGGGATTAACCTCGGATCATTGTGTCTCAACGACTGCGCGGATGGCCGCAAATTTGGGTTTTCAGGTTTTCATTCGCTCGGACTGCACTGCAACTTTCGATCGAAAATTGCTTGGTATCATATACCCCGCAGATTTAGTTCACGCTGTAAGCCTTGCAAGCCTGAATGGTGAATTTGCAACTATTCTTGATGCGCCCAGCTCTTTGTCGGCGAAGTGAAAATCAATGTCTGGCAGACGGTTGGACGGCTGTCTCGATCTGGTTAAGCTCTTCTATCATTTTAGGTGTCAGCTTCAACTCTCCAGCTTTAATATTTTCTCGAAGATGTGCCAATGACGAAGTTCCAGGAATCAACAAGATATTCGGCGACCGCTGCAGCAACCATGCAAGAGCTACCTGCATGGGGGTGGCGTTCATTGAATCTGCAATTGAGTTGAGTGTCGTCGACTGAAGCGGCGTAAACCCACCTAGAGGGAAGTATGGAACGTAGGCGATACCCTGCTTTGCTAGATCGTCGATGAATAGATCGTCTTGCCGATTGACGACGTTATACAAGTTTTGAATGCACACGATTGGAGAAATTTTCTGACATTCAGCTAGTTGTGCAGGTGTGACCGTGCTTAATCCCAAGTGTTTAATGAGACCTTGTTTTTGAAGCTCGGCGAGCACAGAGAAAGGCTCAGTCAGTGATTTACCTTCTGGAAATATTGGAGCTCCAACTCGGAGATTCACAATATCCAGAGCTTCAACTCCTAGATTTTTGAGATTGCTATGTACGGCATCGATCAGTTCTTGTTTTTTGTAGGCTCCATTCCATGAACTATCAGTTCCACGTAAGGCGCCGACTTTTGTGACGATTGTCAAATTCTTGGGATACGGATGCAAAGCCTTTTTAATAATTTGATTGGTCACGTAGGGACCATAAAAATCACTCGTGTCGATATGGTCCACACCGAGATTGATCGCTTCGCGAAGAACCGCAACAGCTGAGTCCATGTCTTTAGGTGGTCCAAAAACATGAGGGCCGGCAAGCTGCATGGCTCCGTATCCGAGTCGTTTTACGCTTATAGAAGTATTTGAGAATTTAAACGTTTGATCTTTCATTTTTCCACCTTTTTGAGTTTTGACTTTGATGAGTCTGCGCTTAAACTTACATAACGTCAATATTGTAAGTTACAGTTGTGTCAAAATGTAACTTTTGATTGAATTTCTGCATACTTAGGCTTACAATAACAATATGCCACGAACGGGACTGACCCCAGATGAAATCAAAGAAAAGGCTATCGATGCAACCATCGTAAGGATGAGAAACGATGGCTTCGATAAGGTCAGACTGGTTGATATTGCTAAAGACCTCAATCTTAGTCATGCCGCCCTTTATGCTCACTTCAAGGACAAAACTGCTCTTTTGGATGCAGTCTCTGAGCGTTGGCTTCTTCAAATTGACGAAAGTCTTGAGGCAATTTGCCGTAAAGAAAAAGACCCTATCGACAAAATTGTTCTTTGGATGCTGACGCTTCATCGTGCAAAGATTGCTAAAGTGCAAAATGATCCAGAACTTTATAAAGCATTTGATATATCAACGGCGGTTCAAAAACCCTTTTCAAAAAAACATATGGAGACCATGCACAGCCAACTCGTAGAACTGGTCAATGAGGCGCTTAGTAAGCGGCGCCTAAAAAATGCAGATTCAGAAAATATCGCAAAAGTCCTGCATGCGGCTATGCTCGCGTTTCATCATCCAAAATTGGTCTCACAGTATATTAATGAAAAGCGCGAACCACTTCTTCGGCAGGTTCTCGATAGTGTACTTGTCGGCCTCAATCTCAAGGCTTAGACTCAAATTTTAGCTATTTTCGCTCCATCGGAAGCCTTCGAAAGGGAATAAATTGTGAGCATCAACGATA
>CANCBY010000112.1 GCA_947374445.1 Pseudobdellovibrionaceae bacterium | reverse complement strand
AGAATTCTGCACCAGCAACTGTTCTTCGTAGCTCTTTGATGATTCCACCCGTTCTTTTGACTGTGGTTTCTTTTATCACCATGCCAATGTTAGATGTGAGCCAAAATGTGACTTGGGCATTAGCTGCTGGTGCATTTGGTGGCGCGCTGATTGGTCTTATCACAGAATACTACACAGCAATGAAGCCCATCCGCTTGGTGGCTGAAGCTGCTTTGACTGGAGCTGGAACTGCGGTGATCCGTGGCTTGGCAGTGGGTATGGAGTCTGTGGCAATTCCCACTTTGATCGTGGTGACTGCAGCTTACGCGGCCGATCACTTTTTGGGTCTGTATGGTATTGCGCTAGCTGCAGTTGGAATGCTTGCAGGAACAGCAGTTGTTATGACGGTTGATGCTTACGGACCGATTGCAGACAACGCAGGAGGCATCTCTGAAATGTCGGGCCTGCCAGCTCACGTTCGTGAAATCACAGATGAGTTGGATTCGGTTGGTAACACCACTGCTGCTATCGGAAAAGGTTTTGCGATTGGATCAGCAATTCTTACAGTTGTGGCCCTTTTCTCGGCTTTCAATATGGAAGTAAATCACGTGCGTGAAGCTGCTGGAATGGCTGCTATGCAGTTAGACCTAACTTCTTCAGGCGTTTTGATTGGTTTGCTTTTGGGATCTATACTCCCATTTTTGGTCGGCTCTACAACAATGACAGCTGTCGGCCGTGCCGCTGGTAAAATCGTGGTTGAGATTGCACGACAGTTCAAAGAAATCCCAGGACTTCTTGAAGGCAAAGCAGAACCAGAACCTGCAAAAATTGTTGATATCGCGACAAGTGCTGCACTCTACGAGATGATCTTGCCTGGCATGATCGCAGTGGTTGCTCCGGTTGTTGTTGGTTTTGTGATGGGACCTCAAGCATTGGCCGGCCTTCTTGCTGGTGGCTTAGCTGTTGGAGCTGCAATGAGTTTGTTTATGGCCAACGCTGGTGGAGCTTGGGATAATGCAAAAAAATTCATTGAAAAAGGCGGACTTCCTGGACACAAAAAAGGCTCTGATGCTCACAAAGCAGCGGTTGTCGGCGACATGGTCGGAGATCCTTTC
Source organism: Pseudobdellovibrionaceae bacterium (assembly GCA_947374445.1). Classification (GTDB taxonomy): domain Bacteria; phylum Bdellovibrionota; class Bdellovibrionia; order Bdellovibrionales; family Bdellovibrionaceae; genus CANCBY01. Next base: position 6,740 of record CANCBY010000112.1, on the reverse strand, counting down.
AAAGATACTTCGGGCCCAGGTATTGCGATCTTGATCAAAGTGATGTCTGTTGTATCGCTCTTGATCGCTCAGTTGATTGCGCTTCGATAGGACGTTTATTTGCTTGGCCGGATCTCCGCGCCGATGACATGTAGAACTGACATTTAGAATCGTTAACTCCGCCCTCGAATGGCGGAGTTTTTCGTTGGGGGTCGGTGCTCTCGGGCGGTAACTCTGAAAGCTTTGCTTTCAGAGTTTGGTTGGGATTTTTAAGGCTTCGGTTTAGACAAGTAGATGTCTTAGGCGATGGCAGAGTGTGGGCTCGATCACTTTGTCTCTATGCAAGCGGTCCATCAGTTCAGTCACACTGACTTTTGATTCTGATGCCGAAGAATAGCCGCTGCAGATCAAATGATCTAGTTCATCTGCAACCCTTAGAACTTGGGCTAATTCATTCAAATTAAATCCTCGGACGCCGCGAGGATAGCCAAAGCCATTGAACTCCTCATGATGTTGAATCACTAAGGTTTCAAAAAATGGCGAAGCCTTAACTTTTTTCTCTTTCAAAATTTGCAAAGTGTATTCTGGATGACGGTAGAGCCCTGCTCTTTCAACGTAGTTCAACTGCTCGGGCGAGTGCGCCTTGGCAATCACACTCGGTGAAAGCTTCGAGGTTCCGATGTCATGGAGAAGACCTGCCATTGCCATATCACTTAATATTTTCTCATTATTGTAACCCAAGCCCAAAGTCATTAACACCGCAAGTGAGGTCACATTCACCGGGTGTTTTTGATAATCAGTTCCACGCTTTGCAAGTTCACAAAACTTTTTAAAGGTCTCTTTGTTGTATTTTTTTGAACTCTCAAGAGCTGAATCAATGATCATACTGGTGATGTCATTCAAGTTTGAAATCAAAGCACCCGTCATCGCTGGGTCTGCTTCTGCAAAGGTACTCGATAAAATTGCCTTTGCGGCGGCCGTCATCACCTTTTTAGACTCTTCACTGCCAGTTTCTTTGCCGACTAAAGATTTAATTCTGACTGCGACGTATTTGACGAACTCATTATAATCATCTTTGTGAATAAAAAAATTTTTAACATTGCCCGTAGAGAACTTCACTAAGTTAGACGTCGCAAGAACTCCTCCTTTTTTTCGGTAGAGAAGATATTTTTGGTTCAGCGGCAAATTCACATAAAGATCAAAGGTGATCTTTGACTCGGCCTCAATATCCAGACTCTGAATGGGGAGATAACCTGATTCAACATCCATCACATTTAGTCTATTCGATGAAAAAAAATCGCACAGTCTAGAAATGCTTAGAATCAGCTGGAATTGCTTGTTTTTTATACTGGACCCCCACAGAACCTCTCTGTTACTGAAAATCTGCATACCGCTTCACAAAGCAACCTACACCTATAGTAGACAGGCTCGACCAAGATCAGGTATAATTTGCACTGCATGACCACAACAAAGCTCTCTGACACCTCGCAAATTTTTTATATGTTTCGCCATGCCGAAACTGACTGGAATGTTGTGCGCAGGCTGCAAGGCCATTCGGATATTGACCTCAATAACAATGGCGAAGAACAAGCCAAAAACTTACAGCAAAGACTTGCTCCGCTGCATTTTAGCAAAATTATTAGTAGTGATTTGATTCGTGCCCGGAGAACGGCCGAACTCGGAGTGCTTGCTCCCGGCCAAGACCGCTCTGTCATTTCGATCGACTCGGCCCTGCGCGAGGTGCACCTTGGCGAAGCCGAGGGACAACAACGAGAACAACTCTTGCCAATCTATGGAGAAGCCTTTTGGTCCCGCTGGAGTTCGCATTTGCCTGATTCTTTGGATTTGCGCTTCAACGGCGGAGAAAGCAAACGCGATATGCTCACGCGGCTGATAGATTGCGTTTTAAAAAATATCAAAGCGCACCCATCAGATCGGCTGGCATTTGTGTCTCATGGTTTGGCGCTGCGGACACTCTGTCACTATCTGCACCCCGAGCTGACTGAAACTCAATTCATTGGCAACTGCGGAGCTTTAAAAATAGAGTGTTCGCCGCTGACGAACCAACTGCGACTGATCAAATACTTTTCTCCTGATGAGAAAATTTTGTGAGTGCAAGTCTAAAGCCCAAAAAGGTTTTTATTTTTGTTCCAGGCTACTATGGCTCAACATTGGTTGAACCAAAATCTGGGCGTACTATTTGGGGCGACCCGAAAGAAGTCCTTTTGGGACGCAAATCCCTTGCGATGCCAATCCCCGGAATGAAAGTTCCTGGGGCCTTGAATCTTGAACCACACCAACTAATTAACAGCGTCTCATTGCTAGGTGGCCTCTTAAAAGAAGAAGCCTATGAAAAAACGATTGATCTCTTAAGACAACTAAATCCAGAGGCCGTCTTGCCAGTCGCTTGGGATTGGAGACAAGATCCTATGCACGGTATTCTCCGCCTCGACGAGACTGTCAGACAAGCGCGGCGGCGCTTTCCGCAGGCGCAGCTTTCGTTGGTATCGCACAGTTTTGGCTCGGTGATTTCAAGCTATTACTTACGCTATGGAACTCAAGACTACTTCGCCGCAAAGGAAACTTGGGAGGGTCTTTCACATTTTTCGCATGTCGTGCTCACGGCCGCTCCGTTTCGTGGATTGATGGCGATGTTTCGGAACATGCTCAACGGTTTTCGTTTTGGCTTGAATCCGAACTTGCAAACTCCCCTGGCCTTTTGTTCTTTTGAATCCAGTTATTACCTGCTACCACCTGCAGGCCTTGACCTAGTTCAAAACGAATTGGGAGAAACAATCAGTTTAAAGTTGCATGACTCAAATCTCTGGCAAAAAAATCGCTGGGGACTTTTTCATGAAAAACTCAAGCTCGACGAGTCTTCTATCGATGCTCGGAAAAAATTTACGAGCCTTCATCTGACTCGGGCTGAGAAATTTCATCAGCTCCTTTCAGAGCCTACGACTTGTCTCCCCGCTCAGCATGGCAAAGCACTTTACTTGCAAGGCTTTGGGTTTAAAACAATTCAAAAAGGGGTTTGGTTGCAAGAGCACAACGATCCCAATGTCTTTTTGTATTACGCTCGTGATTTTAAAAAATACAAACCGGCTTTAAAGACAAAAAAATCTGTAAGCTTGAACTATGAATCCGTTTACGCCGACGGCGATCAAACAGTTCCTGATTTTTCAGCAGAACTACTACCCAGTTTAAATCCAATCACGTCGATCAATTTAAAGACAAAAAGAACGCATCTAGAAGTTCTTCAACACGCTTCTTCACAAAAAGTGATTTCGGACTTTTTAAAAACCTAAACCTTGCCTGTGAAAAAGCGCTAAAACCCTCAGAAAAGCCTTCTTGGGTGACAAAATTTTTGACACATTAGAAAAGTCTACCTTGTAGCCCTTTTGACTCAGCAAAAAAACATCCAAAGCGCTATATTAGGCCATGCTTTTAACCTCGTTTTCATTCATAAACCACTCATTAAAATCAAAGCAATGCTATTTGATCTTGCTTGGTGTTTGGGCCGGCTTTATCTTGGGATGCGATCAGGCGTCTGGAAGCTTTCGCGATATAGGATCGCTCTCAGCTCCGATCGACTCAACTCATGAAGGAGTTCCGACCTCTGACGGTTCAGTGACAACTCGTGAAGCCGGAACAATAGTCCCAACCGTCTACTACCTTCCCCATTATTCCTCCGAGCCGACGAAGTGTAACGGCCGCAGCCAAGATCTCCTCACAAAAAAAGGCGTTGTTCTCACTCGCTTATGTCAGACTGAAATCGACAACTGCGTTCTTCAAGGTATCTGTCAGGTACAAGATGGTGATCAATTGATCAATATTGGTTTTGCATCTCAATCCGCAAAATCAGGCCCCCGCTTTCGTACTGTTGATCTTTCGCGCTGCCCGTATGGATATGGCGTGCAAGAAAAAATCTGCCTCGACCCCTATCACTCCGTAGCGGCTGATCTCTCAATCTACAAAGTGGGGGATGTGATCTACATCCCCGCCGTGCGAGGCACCCTCTTAAACGATGGCACCCGACACAATGGATATTTCATTGTCAGAGACACGGGCGGTGCCATCAAAAGACCCGGTCGTTTTGATTTTTACATTGGAACCGACAATATTTATGATACACAAAACCCGTTTAATCGCCTTAAGCTTAACGATTCGAAAACTAGATTGTCTTTTCAGTTGGTTGTAACTTCTGAGGCTGACGCCTTCAAAAAATCCAGAAATTACCCGAACATTCCTCCGCAGAAATAATAGAACTCTCTGCGAACATTTGCAGACTCACTTTATTTGTCGCTCAAATATCGAAGCAACAAGCGAACACCCACTGGAGCATAGGTCTCTCCTTGCTTGGCCATGGCTAAATGAATTGCTTTTGTCGGAAGCAAATCAAAGTCTCGACAAATTTTGTCATAGGAATCGCCATATTTATGCCAAAAATATCCAGGCCCTAGCTCTTCCAAAAACCTCAAACCTACCTGCACCAAGCTCTGACAATTCATATTAAAATCGTTCATAATTGTAATTGGCCCCGGCTTTCTCTCACGCACAAATCGCATTGCTATGCGATTACCACCAAGACCAAACCCCTTGCTCAGACTGACAGCAAAGCTCTGAATGGCTGGATGTGAAAAATCAAAAGTAATACCTCGAGAGCAGCTCAGCCATGCAGCATCGATATGCACAGGAATTTTAAGCTGAAGACAACGATCCAAAATAGCAGACATTTGCGGATGAATATCGCCGATCGAAGGAAATGGCATCGCAATCAACAAGTGCTTTTGTGAATCTAATGTTTCAAGAGTCGCAAACTTAATGTTTGGATTAAGACGCCAGTGGTAGCGATAATCTCCAGCAAAAATCATAATCTTTTTGGAACCTAAAGTTTGATAGAGATCATCAATGTAGTGAGTGCAACCAATGCAAACATCGGTCGAATATCCTTCGCTAAAGCCACTCACGCAGTTCAGGTTGTCATTTTTCAACCACGACAAAAATTTTAACTTAAACTTTTCGATCAGATCGTGATCATCTGCGGGACTTTGGGCAAAGATCTTCCCGAAAAGACGATTGACATTTTTATCATACATCGCCTGAGGGCGATCGACCTGCAACCACTCAGCAGAGTATGAAAGGGCTTGTGTCGGACGAGAGCCCACTCCGATGATTGACATTGCAGACCTTTCGGTTTCAACCTAATGAAACAATACCCTGATTTAGGAAGTTCAATCTAGAAACGATAACAGATGGCGCCAGAAAATCAACAGTACGACTGAACATAAGAAGTCCCCAAAGCCTATAGCGCAGGCTGCACTAGCTTCTACCCTTGCCTCTGCCACGCTGAAACCGTAGAAAAACCCAGAAATGATCCTAGCATTCCTAAATAAAAAATAAACCCACACGCCGCGCACTTGCAACTATTCTCCCTTGACCGACCAAAGGCAAAACGATTGACTGACGTTGTGACGAAGCGAAACGAAAGCACTGATTTTATGTTCAAAACAATCTTTCGATTATCGCAAATGATCGCAAATGGATATATTTCTGCTAGCGAAATTTCAGACTGCTTCAGCGAAGGACAAAATCTCAGCAAAAATTGGCTTGTAGAACAGTGCCTAAACTTAAACCTAGATCTTAAAACTGTCTTTTTTTGTGGCGGCTGGCTGGGATCTTTGTTTTTAGACCACCGCTTGATTTTTAACAAAGTACGAAGCTTTGATATAGATCCAAAATACGAACTCCTTGCTGATGAGCTCAACCGTACGCTGCTCCTCGAAGACTGGAAATTCAAGGCCGTCACAGCTGATATTCATGACATCAACTTTACAAGTCACACATATACCGTCAAAAGAAAAAATGGCACGCTCTGCGAGCTAACAGACTCGCCCGACACAATTATAAATACTAGCTGCGAACACATCGAAAATTTTTCTGACTGGCATGACAGAATTCCCGCCGGAAAACTTATGATCTTACAGAGCAATAACGGCCAAGAGATTAAAGATCATATCAATTGCTCCACAAGCCTTGAGGATTTCGCCGCACAAACTCCTCTGAGCAAAGAGCTTTACCAAGGCGAACTGTCTTTGCCTAAATTTAAACGATTTATGCGTATCGGATATCGATAGCTTTGGATTTAAACTTACAGAATATATTCTCAGCGCTCAAATTAGATTAGCTAAAGCCCAAACTGTCGAGCCCCAGGTGCTGGTTCATGAGTGATATTTTGACATGACACAACTTTTGAGCTCGGCTCTAAACTGCCAGAAAAAATACTCTGAAGTTGCCGCTTAACAAATGGGGCTCCGGTCTCAAGCAAGAGGTGGTCTCCTCCCAGCAGCTGAAAGCAATTTCTCTTTTTTTCAGGCGCTAGGCGCATCCAAAACTCAAGATAGAGACTTTTAGGAACCAAGGTATCTAACTCTGAGAACAACAGATAGACCGTTTTATCCGGAAGCTGTTTTAAAACTTCAAAGCTATTAAAGCCCATCATTCCTTTTGAAAGCTCTACTTTGACTTTACGCAAATCCGGATCAGGAATTCGATTGCGAAAACGATGATCCATGTAATTTTCAATAAATCGACCGTATGAATTTTCTAAAATACGAAAAGGCGAGCGCAAAACCTGAGGCGTCAATGCTTGCAGCCACTCATATTGAGCGACATAAAACCTTGCCATCGGAAATGCCAAATCCAAGCGAAGAATAAATGGGTTTAGCAATATGAGCTTTTTAACTTCGACCAATTTTTGC
>CANCBY010000111.1 GCA_947374445.1 Pseudobdellovibrionaceae bacterium | reverse complement strand
TATGAATGTTGAGATTCAATGGTCTCTTTTTATCTTTATCAGTTTTGTTTCTGGGTGCTTCGAGCTCATCGGCGCAGCAGTATGTGCAGGGCGAGATGATCATCAAGCTCAAGGGCACTCACTCGGCCTCGAAGTCGAAACAATTTTATGGAAAGATGTCGTCGAAGATCTCGCTCAAGGCTTCATTTGGTGGATTGAATGTCCATCATATGGTTCTCAAGCCGGGCCAAGACATGGCAGCTTCAATCAATGAGCTCCGCCAAGATCCAGATGTTGAATATGTTGAGCCTAACTATTTACTGAGCGTGATTGCTCCAGATAAGAGTGACAATCGTATTTTTTCAACCGAAGAAGCCATGGCCACGGTGACGGCGAGTTCTACCGGGAGCTACAGTCAATCGTATGCTCCCGTCAAAGTGACTGAAGGCTGGGCTGCTGCGACCGTCACTTCGTCGGTAACACCGATCGTTGCGGTGGTTGATACAGGCGTGGATTATACGCACACACTTTTTACTACGACGGGAGCTATCTGGACGAACCCCGGAGAGACAGGCACCGACAGTCAGGGGCACAACAAAGCTTCAAATTCGATCGATGATGATGGTAACGGTTATGTGGATGACGTCCGTGGTTGGAATTTCGTTGCTGGAACAAATGCACCGATGGACGATGATGAGCACGGCACTCACGTCGCGGGAATTATCTTAGGTGTGTCTCAAGATATATTTGCCTCACCTTTGACCGCGGCGAAAATCAGAATCATGCCCTTGAAATTTTTAAATGCTTCGGGCTCGGGATCGACCTCCGATGCCATCAGTGCGATTTATTACGCTGTCAGAAATGGCGCCAATGTTATCAACAACTCTTGGGGTGGCTCCGCTTACAGCCAGTCTTTGCATGATGCCTTGGCTTACGCCTACAACAATCGAGTAACAATTGTGGCTGCGGCCGGCAACGCCACATCAAATAACGATACAACAGCAATGTATCCTGCCAACTATCCCGTTCCGAGTTTAATTTCTGTGGCTGCTACGACGGACTCTGACACTTTGGCGTCGTTCTCTAACTATGGACGAAACTACGTGCATGTAGGAGCACCGGGCAGTGGGATCTTCAGCTCTGTTCCAGGAAATGCTTATCGTTATATGTCAGGCACTTCGATGGCAGCGCCATTTGTGGCTGGCATGGCTGCAATGGTTTTTCGCGAGGCTTGGAACCTAACGGGCTATCAAGTTAAAAATGTTATCACAAGCACTGTCAATCCGATCACCTCTCTTTCGACCGCTGTTTCTACCGGTGGGCGGGTCAATGATTATAACGCTGTGACCGCAGCTAAACTTAATGCTTCAATCTCTGCATCGCAGCCGGTCTACGTTGCCAGTGCTCCGTCTGGGTACCGTGCTCCATCTTCTGACGCAAGCTCAGCAAGTGGTTGCGGTTTAGTCTCGGCATTGTCAGCAGGCGGATTTGGTGTTGGCGGCGGGGCGAGTGGAGCCGGTGGAGCTTCGGCCGTGGTAGTACTGATGCTCTTGCCGTTGGCGGTAATGCTTTATGTGAAAAAAGCCGCTCAGCGCGAGGCTCATCGCAACAGTCGACGCCAGCACGAGAGGTTTGTGATGAACTCAAGTATTTCACTTAAAGTAGGCGATCGTGAGTTGCAGGGGCAGGTCAAAACAATCTCCGAGGGAGGGGTTTCGTTCTGTGCCGACTCGATGCTCGAAAAAGGCGGAATCATCACCATGATGATCAGTAGCCCTGACGGCAGCGAGCAAGTGCAAGTGCAAGGACACGTTGTGTGGAACGAGCAAAACGGCGCTTATGGAGTCAAGTTTGACGAAGCCAAAGACAGCGTCTTGGATCATATCCGAAACTGGAGCCGCAACCTAGCTAAAGCGAGTTAGTCAGCAAGCTAATTGCGGGCCTCCCGAATTCATTCAAATCAATCATTGTAACGGGCGGAACGTGTACTGATTAGAAAATGCTTCCGCCAAATATTCTGCCCAACTAGAATTTTTATCTTCTAAAAAAATGGCTCTTACTGTTGGAAAATAAAATCGCGTGTATGTAGCTGTTAAGCCCTCAGGGCTTTGTGGCTCGATCGGGCGCCATACTCCCGGGGTGACCTCTGCCTCGACCCAAGCGTGCCCGCCAGCGGAGCCGTCTTTTAGTAAATAGCCTGCCACAATTCGCGAAGGTATTTTTAAGGCACGAGCGATGGCCGTGAAAATAACCGCGTAGTGTTGGCAGACGCCTTTTCCGCGAGCAAATGCTTCTTCTGTTGTCAGGGGGCGGATGCTATTATTTTTTACCATGCTGTAATCAAAGGTATAGTGATTGCCCAAATATTCTAAAATGAGTTGAATCTGATGCTGGCGATCTTTTGGCTGCTGGGATAATATTTCTTTTGCGATGGCTTGGACCTGCGGTAGCTCTGTTTGTATCGTATCATTTGAAATTAGGTCGGCTGCCGTCGCCTGATCATAAACGATGGGGTTGCTATTCTCAGTCAAAGTCATCAACTCTTGATTTGTTCGAGCATCGAGAGAGTGATTGGAAACTATCCAATAAGCGCCAAAATGATCGTAGCTAGGCACTTTGTTTGTCAGCAACTGAATTGTATTGTGGGTCAGGAGATACTCTTTAGTAATTTCTGAGCGAGCTAACGAGCTAATATCATCTGATGAGCCCAGGTTCTGCTTGTCCCAGAGGATTTTTGGCAGCTTCCAAGTTGTTCTTCCTCCAACTTCTGAAGAGGATACGCCTTGGGTTTTATCTTCTCCGAAATTAAATTTAAACATAGGCTTGTCATCAAGGCTGAAGTTTACACTCTTATATTTTAGTTTAAGATCAAGGCCGAATTCTTTGATCGGTTCAGCACTCTTACTTTTTTTATCATGAACAGAGATCGAAAGAAGGCCGACTTTTTCAGCATAATCGTAAGACATTGGATTTAGATGATCGAGGTCTTCATTTGAAAAAGGAACAAGATTTAGTAGTGTAGCTCCTGCCGGAGTTGTAAACTCAGCCGAGTCTTGCTGAGTTTGTCCATCAGGATAAACTGTGATTTTTTTAAAGGAATAGTTATTTGAGCTCACTTCGCTCAGATGAGTTTTTGATGTTGATGAAATGCTGAGTTCGCAAGCCTGACTAACGTTGAATCTTTGAGAGACGACAACATTTGATTTTGCTACTTGATTTCCAACTTCCACAGTCAAATTCATTGGTGATTCAGAATCTTTGCTCGAAAGCGAGAGATCGTACCTAATTCCGTGCGAAGTTGTAGCATCGCGCTCCGTTAGCTCTAAGCCAATAGACACGATCTGTGTGGTTTTTGACAATGAATAGCTCGTCTTGTTTGCATTGAGCACAGAACTATTCGCAGCACTAATTTCTGCTTCTAACCCAGCAACTGGCTGTAGGACTAAGCTTTTGGCCACCATTTTTTGACGAAGGCTTGCTTCGCAAGTAGCAGCTTTTTCAGGAAGTGTGTTTATCTTAGCGGTGGCCGGCTCATCTGCAGTTTTGGGAGGAACACAACCTACCATTGTAAGTGTCAGAAGAGATGACAATAGAAGGCCAGAAAGGTCACTTGTAGACGTGGAAATGCTCATGGTTTTCCTCTCGGTTAAAACAATGAGAAGAGCTAAAAATGTGCCAATAATTCTGCAAATATTTTGAGTGTGGGAAAGGTATTATTGTTTGAAATCTGAATAGGTGCATGAAAGTTGCTGATGAACTCTGCTGGGCGACTGGCTGGTTTTGAGTGGACTAGTTATTCGCAGATGATTGCGGTAACAAAGTAGGCGTTTTGCTGAGTTGTTTTGCAGCCGTATTCTTTGCCTTCATCAGCATCGATCGTTCTCGATTGCAAAGCGACCTTTTTATACAGGTGATTTTTTTGAGCAAGATTTAAGCGTTTAGTCGCTTCAACATTGTCGCAAGTAAAATGAATTGTTTTTGAGATACAGCTTTGAGGTTCATTGATGTTCATTGATACCGTTTCAGGCACGTCATCAAGCGCGGTCTGCCAAGCATTTGCTTGCGACAGTGATAGCATCCCAAGGAATAGAAATAAAATTGCTTTTGGCACTACTTCCCCAATTCCTGGCGTCTGTCGATCATGTGTTCGTTTTTGAAGTCCATATCCCTATACAACTGCAAAGGAAGGACTCGCTTATGGCCCATATATTTGAACTGAGCGCATGCCAATCTATAGCTTTTTTACAGTCTTATCGAAGTGACGCTAAATAAGCTTAGTTATCATTCAGTTAGGTGCGTAAAAATTATGACAGCTGTAAGTGCTGAATAGGCAATGGCATCAAGTATGCCTAGGTATAGAGATAGCGAGATGTCACAAAGTTCGTCAGGTATTCTATTAGAGGTTTACATGTGAGGTATAAAAAAATCGCCTGGCCAGCCATGCTCAGGGGATTCGATATTTAGAGCTTCAAAGCCAGTAGGCTCTGAGTCCAAAATTATTTGCTTCGGCAAGTATAGCGATCAAATGTAGGCATTCCGCCATCAGCATCACACGAGCTTTGAATTATCATTCTGCCAAAAGGTTTTCCAGCAGATAGATCTTTATCTAAAATCGCATAGACATCTCCGCTGCTTTGGCAGATCGAAGAAATATCATATCGAGTAGAGCCAGCATTCTTTGCTGAAGGACGATATTTTGTAATTTCCCCATCGGTAGCTTTGCCACCTGCTTCTGAAAGACCCAGAACCTTAATTTTGCCCAATCCGACAGAGATCTTAAGTGCACCGCAATCGTAAGCTGATGAAGCATGAGCGACGCCACTCAAAAACACCAAAGAAAGAATAAGTTTATACATAAAGTCTCCTATATTTTTTTAAAGTTCCAAGATCCGTGGGATTGATTTCCCAAAATTGCGGTCGGGAACTGGTTTTTAGTTCGCGGCGAAGATTACCTTATTTTAATGAGAATATTCGTCACTTTATTTTCGTTGGTGGGAAATTTCTCTAAAATGCTAGGGCTTGCGTGGAAAAAATTTATGACTGTCAAAAATTTTGACGGGGCAAATTCACACTTTTAGAACTGCCTTATCCATGAGTTGCCGAACAGCCAATGGCTCATCCCGCTCTGCTTCAGTCTTTTATAAATTACCAATAGTTTTCTTGGGCGTTAAACCCTCCTGTTCATTTCGCAGGTCACCCATTTGGAACTCAAAAGCCAAGGGCTTCATCTTGAGCTGAGTTTGCCGTTCTTTAATTGGAGAGACCGCGGCTGATAGGCAATCAAGTGTAAAAGCTCAAGGGTGTTTTTCTGAATGTACTTTGCGACAACCTTAAACTCTCGCCCCCAGCTGACGATCCGAGAGTACAGCAAGTAACTCCAAAACTTCCGCTGATTCTTCTCGCAACCTGTGCCTTTGTGGGGGGCACCGCCCGGCGCCTGTTTGAGAGGGCATTCTTTTAAAACCCGCTGTGCGATATGCCCCGCAATAACCCTGAAAAAGTTCTGAAGTCCCTCTCGGGTTTGAGCCTTTACCAGCAGGTGGATATGGTTGCCCTGAATGGCATGCTCGTAGACTTTCAGCTGAAATTTGGATGAGTTTTTTTTTACTAGGCTTAGGATCATTTTCTTGTGCCGAAACAAAGACCTTGCCCCCATGGCATGGTGAGACTTCATGGTGATGTGATGGCTTTGCTTGAGATTCAAAGGCCTGCGATTTCTACGCTTACGAACCGCGAGGCTTCCGCCGTGATCTTTTCGAACCTTAGGCAGCTTAAAGAGTTTGAGTTGTTTTGCTTTGGACTTTGACATGGGCACCGCCCCTCCGATCCAGGAGGCTGATGCAAAAAGATTTGCGGGCGGTGCACCCACAGGGCTTTAGTTAAGCCGAGGAATAGGTCCGAAAACAGGATGTAGCGGACGAGAGAAGCTAGTGAAGAGTCAGAGAGAGCTCTTGAAGTGCAAAGCCATGAGCCAGACGCAGCAAAAGGTGGCTGAGCCCACTGATTTTTATCCACGGAAAAAACAAAGATTAAAGAATGTGCCCGGACTAAAAACCAAAAGGTCAAAAGTCTAAGCTAATGAGCTCAAAACAGATAAGACAAAGAAAAAGCGCCGCGGTTTTTTTCGAAAGCGCTGTAATTAGCAGCCACGTCGATCGTGCCGCTCACGCTGTCGGAGGCCTTGATGACCTTCTCTGAACGGTACTCAAGATTAGCCCCGAAGCGAGATGTGAGGCGCAAGCCAATCCCGGCTTTGTAGCCATTTAGAGAGTCCGTCTGGGTGCTTGTGTTTTTTGTTTTGAGCTCGTTCAGCAATGAGCTTCCGCCGTAGAGTCGAATGCGACCAGGCAGATCTAAACCAATCAGGCCATAGATCGAAGTCTGAGTTGTCGTTTCGTCCTTGGAAGTGCTGTCGCTCAAGACGGAGTGGGTAGTACCTGAAAAATAATTGGGATCGACAGCGAGCCACAGCCATCCGGCTTTGGCGCCAAGACGCAAGCCTATCTCGCTGCCTGACGCTGTGGAAGTGCTGCTTAAGAGGCTAGAGCTTGCTGTGGTTGTGCTTTTGCCAGTGCCATAGCTGTATCCAAGCCAAGGCTCTGCAAACAGGCCTGCTTGTGCCGTGGAAGAAACAAAAAACATCGCCAAAGTGCACGCAAAGAATGAATTAAGTAAAAAACTTTTATTTTTGTGCGAGCACATAAAAAATCCTTCGAAATAAAAGGAGCTAGTAATTGCGGAGAATTATGCTAGCTCAGCAGCTTTGAAAACTCTGGTGGCTTGGGTGATGTCCACTCAAAGCTTTGTCCATTAAATTGGCAGCGCAGACGATACGCATGAAGTGCCATCCGGGCAAACTGATATCGCTCTTCGATCATGTTATTGTATTTTTTGTCACCATAGCGGTTGTCACCGATAATAGGATGGAGATGAAGGGCTGCATGCTTGCGAATCTGGTGCTGGCGCCCGGTCTCGATCTGGCAAAGAAGCTCGCTGAAATATTGATTTTGTGAAATGACAGTGTAGCGGGTGAGGCACTCCTTACGGTCTTGGCTCTTGCCTTGCGGGTTTTGCCGGCCCTCAGCTTTGTCTGAAAGAGCTTCTGACCACTGGCCGGTGGAGGGCGCACCGCCCGCTGCCGCGACCTCAAGGCCCTTGCTTTTATGGCCGCCCTTGGTGATGCAGAGATATTCTTTTTTTGTGTGCGATTTCGCATCCAGAGCTGCGTGCCAGCGCGCTGTGGTTTCGCCCGAAAGTGATAAAATAATAATTCCGCTCGTCTCTTGGTCTAAGCGAAAAACCGGAGCCACAGGTTTGCCAATAATTTGTGTGAACAATGAGATCAGATCTTTGCCCGGTTCGTTGTGAACGCTGAGGCCGGCAGGCTTATCAACAACCAGCCAACCGTGCTCTCCCTTTTCGTGATGGAGAATCCATTCTTTTGACATGGATTAGAGCATGATGCCCGTTAAAAACAGACTCGCGACCGAGAAGTAAATGATCAAGCCAGTGACGTCACAAAGAGTGGCCACAAAAGGTGCAGACGCCGAGGCAGGGTCAAAGCGCAAAAGCCTCAATAGAAATGGAAGCATCGATCCCGAGAGCGATCCCCACATCACGACACCAATGATACTCGATGCCACAGAGTAGGCGACCAGTGCGTAGTGAGGTCCATAAAGTTGCTCACGTCCAGGCCAAACCATGATCCGACAAAATCCAACAAAGCCTAAGATCAATCCCAACGCCAGGCCCGCACCGAACTCGCGAATAAAAACTCGCCACCAATCTTTGAGGCGGATCTCGCCCAAGGCCATCGCACGAATGATGAGCGTTGAGGCCTGAGAGCCAGAGTTGCCGCCTGAGCTGATAATCA